>JAZBPF010000418.1:0-6243 GCA_036351515.1 Pseudomonadales bacterium
AGGAGGGAGCAGATGACGACCGTGACCGTACGCGAGGAGATCCGGGGCGCCGCCCGGGACGTGTGGAACGTGCTGAGCGACTTCGGCGGCATCCAGGTCGGGGGGCCGATCACGTCCTTCCAGACCGAGGGGGAGGGCGTCGGCATGGTCCGCCACATCGGCATGGGCCACGCGACCATCGTCGAGCAGCTGGACCGCCACGACGTCGATGCCATGGAGTTCGCCTACTCGATCATCAACGACGACGGCCCCCTGCCGGTCTCGAACTACTCCGCCAGCGTCCGCGTCTCCGACAAGGAGGACGGCCTGTGCGAGGTGGTCTGGACCGGCACCTTCGAGCCGAAGGGCGCCTCCGAGGAGGACGCGGCCAAGCTCGTCGAGGGCATCTACCGCAGCGGCATCGCCGGCGCGCGCAAGGCCGTGGAAGGCTGAAGCGCGCGTCTTCGATCGAACTCGGTCGCGGTGCGACGCCGCGACCGAGTCCCCTCAGGCCGCGTGCGGGTCCTCGCGCACGCGCGTCGTGCCGCGGCAGAAGTCCGCGATGCTGCGCGCCGTCTCCCGACTCACGTCCGGGCAGGCCATGGGGAAGATCTCCGTGCCGTGGATCGTCCCGAGCACGGTCCGGGCCTGGGCGGGCACCCCCGCGCGCAGGAGCAGACGATAGAACTCGATGCCCTCGTCCCGGAGCGGATCGCACTCGTTCACGCTGATCACGACCGGCGGCAGGCCGCGCACGTCGTCCTCGGTCGCGAAGCCCGGCCAGGCGAGCGGGTCGCCGCGCTCGAAGGCATCCATCCCGTAGGCCATGGCGCCGTTCGTGTCGTGCAGGTTCAGCAGGATGCCGTTGTTCTCCGTCGACGACGGATAGCGCGCGTCCGGCCAGGCGCCGGCGATGTAGGGGCAGAGGGCGTAGAGGCCGCACACGAGGTCGATCTCACCGTCCCGGAGCAGCTTCAGGCCCGTCGCCAGCGTCAGGTTGCCGCCACCGGACTCGCCGGCCACCACGATGCGGCTCGCGTCGATGCGCAACGCGTCCGCGTGCGTCGCCACCCACTTCACGCCCGAGACGCAGTCGTTCAGCCCCGCCGGGAACGGCGCGACCTCCGGCACCGACGACGGCGTGAGCGCGTTGCGGAAGTCCACCATCACCACGGCGACGCCCTGGTGGGCGATGAACCGCGCCCAGGCACGGTAGTTGCCGTCGTAGCAGCTCATGGACTGCATGCCGCCGCCGTGGATGTAGTAAACGCAGGGCAGCACGTCGTCGCCCTCCGGGCGCACGCAGCGCAGCGGGATCGTGTTGCCGTCGGGCGCCGAGGGAATCCGGTGCTCGGAGACCACGAGACCCTTCGAGGTCACCAGCTCCTCACGGTCGGCGGAGTCGAGGAAGGTCTTCAGGAACTCGCGGCGGGCGACGGCCTCCGGCGCTGCGGCCCGCGCGAGCAGCGTCTCGCGATCCGGCGCGTTCTCCGCCGCCGGCAGGTCCATGGCGCCGAAGATCGCCTTGATGCGCGGATCGATGCGCGGGTCGTCCTGGATCCTGCTCATGCGGGCCCCTCTCCCGGAAGGCGAACGAGGCGAACAGCATAGGGGGCGCTGCGTGCGGCGTCTCCGTCGACGCGCTCGGCTCGCGAGCCTGTCCCCGCCACGTCGACGCTGGCCCACAGCATCGACTCGGGATTCCGGGAGCGCGTTCAGGGATCTCTCCCTAGATCGGGTCTCCGCCCAGCACGGCCGGCGTCTCGCACCAGGTCGTCAGGATGGACCGCTGGTGTTCGACGATGCGAGGCGAGAGCGCGTCCGCGATCGCCGGGATCTCGCCGATCTTCGCGAAGGACGCCAGCATGCGCTGATTCTGCTTCGTGACCGGCATGATCTCCGGCGGGGGCGGGGCCACGGTCATGCTCATGGTCGCCCAGTAGACGTCGATCGCCGTGATCGCATCGCCGACCAGGTAGGGCGAGCCCCGGCGCGCCTGCGCCTCGAGGCGCCGGTCGATCAGCCGGATCACCTCGGCGATCTTCGCCGGAGCGGCCGCGCTCGCTTCTTCGCTGTAGCCGTACTTCCGCGCGAGCGGACCGTCGCCGAGGATCCGCATGTTCCAGACCAGGCCGTCCTCGCCGAGCACCACCGCGCAGAGGCCGAGCACCTCCACGCGCTGTTCGAAGTCGTCCGGAATCAGCTTCGGGGTACCGGGCGCGCCGATCCGCTCCGCGAGCGCGAGCTGCTCGATCCACACGTTCCGCGGCCGCTCGGCGTCGTGGAACATGGTGGGCAGGCTGGTCTGGCGCGTGAGCTCGTAGAGCCGGGCCTGACGATCCTCGCCGGTCTCCTTGTCCACGCCCATGAGCGGATGCAGCGCGCGGATCAGCGGGATGCCCTTCACGTGGCAGAGATTCTTGAGCGCCTCCGAGTACATCGCCGGGACGCCCGGGATGAACGTCACCCGCGTGCCCGTGGTCATGGCGGCGGCCCGTTCGAGCTCGATGAACTCGGGCGGGGCGGCTTCGGAATCGGTCATCGGGTTTCCTCTCGGTTCGTCACGGCGCTCCGCTCCCGCGCGGCGAGAAGCGCACCGCGACCTCACGCGACGTTGTGATAGACCCGCTGCACGTCGTCCGAGGCGTCGAGCAGTTCGAGGAGCCGGTCGAGGACGGCGCGATCCTCCTCGCCGAGTTCGATGGTCGTCTGCGGAACGAACTGGATCTCGTCCGTCTCGAAGTCGAGCTCGCCGAAGGCGTCCGTGAGTGCCCGCCGCGCCTTGCCGTAGTCGCTGCTCGGCGCGAAGACGGTGACGCGCTCGCCTTCCTGCTCGATGTCCGTGACGTCCACGTCCGCTTCCACCAGCGCCTCGAGCACGGCGTCCTCGTCCTGGCCGTCGAAGGCGAGGATGGCGCAGTGATCGTAGAGGTGCGCGACGTTGCCCGGCGTGCCGATGCGGCACTTCGCCTTGTTGAAGCAGGTGCGCACGTCCGCGTAGGTGCGATTGGGGTTGTCCGTGAGGCACTCCACGATGACCGTGGCGCCCGCCGGGCCGAAGCCCTCGTAGCGGGCGAGCGCGAAGTCCTCGCCGCCCCCGCCCTTCGCCTTGTCGAGCGCCTTGTCGATGACGTGACTCGGCACCTGGTCCTTGCGTGCGCGCTCGATCAGCCCCCGCAGGGCCAGATTCCCCGCAGGATCCACCCCGCCCGCCTTGGCGGTGACGTAGATCTCGCGCGAGTAGCGGCTGTACACCCGGGCGTTCTGATCGGAGGTCTTGGCGATCGAATCCTTGCGGTTCTGGTAGGCCCTGCCCATGGTCGCTCGCGTGCTCTCTGTTCGGTGGACGGACGGCGGGCGAGAGCATAGCTCCGGAGCCGAGCGCGGGGCGAGCATCCGAGGCCCACGCGGCACGACGACGCGGCCCCGGATCCCGAGCGGAGGGCCATGGCCCCTCCCCTCGCCGTCCTCGCGACCGACCGGCCCGGGGCTCAGTTCCGGTCCACCATGTCCTGGCCGAGCCGGCGCCAGGTCAGCAGGAAGAACAGGGCGCTGGCGCCGTAGAGGCACGCCATGAGGAGCATCGCCGACTGCAGGCTCTGGGCGTACACCTGGCCGCAGACGTCCTGCAGGGTCTCGCTCAACGCCCCGACGACGCCCGGATGGCACTGATTGCGCGACAGCGCTTCGGCGGCGACCCCGAGCTCGGCGGCGCCGCTGGCGAAGAACGCATCGGAGACCGCACCGATGAAGAGCGGACCGAAGCCGTAGCCGATCAGATTGGCGACGAAGAGCATCACCGCCGTGGCCATGGCCCGCACGCGCATGCTCACGACGCCCTGGCCGATGGTGTACTGGGCGGTGATGTATCCGTACTTCACGAAGCCGCCGATGATCAGGCCGGCGGCGGCGAAGAGCAGATTCCGCGTCGTGAAGGCGAAGAGATAGAAGGGAATCGACAGGGCCAGTCCCGCGGCGGGGATCCAGGCGATGGCCCCCGGATGCTTCAGATACACCCGGGTCGCGAGCCATCCCGTCGCGAAGGTGCCGATCGCCGCGGACAGGGCCACGGGCGCGTTGATCCAGATCGCCGCCTCGCCGGTGGTGATCCCGTGCGTCCGGACCAGGAAGAGCGACTGGAACGAGGAGATGCCGTAGCCGCAGAACGCGGCGACCGTCGCGCCGCCCGTCATGAGCCAGAAGGCCGGTTTCGTCGTCAGTTCGCGGATCGCCTCGCGCAGCTCGACCCGTTCCCCGGCTTCGGCCCCTCCCGGATCCGTGTAGCCGCGCGGCGGCTCCCGGACCGTGAGCTTGAAGACCACGGCGACCAGCAGACCCGGCAGGCCCACGACGAAGAAGGCGGTCCGCCAGTCGAAGGCGTCGGTCACCCAGCCGCCGATCAGATTGGCGACCATCGTCCCGAGCGTCACGCCCATGGAGTAGACCCCCAGCGCCTGGGACCGGTCGCGCGGGGCGTAGTAGTCGGCGATGAGGGAGTTGGCCGGTGGGGTACAGCCGGCCTCGCCGATCCCGACCCCGACGCGGCACGCGAGCAGGATCCAGAAGGCGCCGATCGTGAGCGAGCCGACCGTGACTTCCGTCGCGAGCCCGCAGAGCGCCGTCATCAGGGACCAGAGCGCGACGCAGACGGTCATGATCCAGACGCGGTGTCCCACGTCGGCGAAGCGCGCCAGGGGAATGCCCACGAAGGTGTAGAGCAACGCGAAGCCGAAGCCCGTGAGCAGTCCGAACTGCGTATCGGAGATGCCCAGATCCGGCACGAGATCCGGACCGACCACGGCGAGCAGGCCGCGGTCGACGAAGTTCATGACGTAGATGAGCGTCAGCGCGGAGAGCACGTAGGTCCGGTACGGCCGGGTACCGAATCCCGTGCTCCGAGCCTGCGCTGCTCCGTCCTCCGACGTGGTCGCTGCGGACACCGATGACCTCCCCCCTCGCCGTGCCGGTGGCTACGGGAACAGCCTGATTCCCCGTGGCGCCGGGGCCGCGACGCCCTTCGCGACGCGGCAGGCGCGGGGACACCCGGGCAAGGCGACGCAGCGAACCCCGGGACCCGTGTGCACGAAGACACGGTGGTCGGCCTCTCGCGGTGAGCTCAGCCGATGGCGACGCTGCGCGGAAGCAAGGCGACGCCCGCTCCGCCGCCCGCTGCGGCGGAGGGCACAGGATCAGTCTGTTCGCGAACTCCGCAACCTTTTCGATGGTACCAGTCCGGGGCGGTCGCTTCTTCACAGGCGCCCGGTCCACGAGGACGACCGTCCGGTTCGGGCAAGCCCCTCAGCACATTCGGCAGCGAAATCGTGACCGGACCGTCGAGTTCTGGTATGGAACTTTCCCGGAGCGTCTGTCGGGAAGGCACGCGCCGGGGTCATCGGCCGTGGGTCGCTCGCACAGCCGGCGCGGTCGTCTCGTTCGAACCGGATGCGGAGGAGGTCGTTGAAGGATCCACCGCGCGACCTCATCGATGCGGTCTACGCGGTCGCGCTCGAGCCGGAGCGGCACGAGGAACTCTTCGAGGCCTGGCGGGCGGCCCTCGAAACCGTGTCCGAGGACCGCTTCCCCACCCTCGGCATCGACCCCGGCGCACTGAAGGCACACCTGCGGCGCGCCGAGTCGATCCTGTCCTCCCGGATCGAGGCGCCCGCGCCCGTGCACCGATCGCTCCGGGAGCGCCTCGACGCCGAGCCCCAGGCCGCCTTCGCCGTCACCCCGGGGGGACGCATCGTCGCGCTCAACCGCGCCGCCCGGGACCACTACGGACTCGCCCGGGGCGGCAGGCTCACGGACCTGCCCCTGCCCCGCGAGGCCCTGGCCCAGCTCGGCGCCCTGAGCCGTGCCGCCAGCGATCCCGCACGCTGTGCGGCGACGGACCCCGCCCTCCTGAGCGTCCCCAGGGCGGATGCCGAAGGATCCCTGTTCGTCGCGGTCTCCGGCGTCGACGACCCCGTCGAGGGGCCCCTCGCGATCCTGAAGACCACGGACTTCTCCTGGCCCGACCGCCTCACGCCCCTCGTCGCGGAAGCCTTCGGCCTGACCGCCGCGGAAAGCGACGTGGTGCGCCTGATCGTCGAGGGCGCATCCGTGGAGGAGGTCGCGCGACGCCGCGGCAGGTCCTTGGCGACGGTGCGCGCTCAGATTCGCTCCATCTACGCGAAGACCGGCACGCGCTCCCAGGCGGAATTCGTCCGCATGGCGGTGGGCCTGACCACGCTGGGCCTCGGGGGCACGCCCACGCGGGCGCCC
>JAZBPF010000419.1:0-3287 GCA_036351515.1 Pseudomonadales bacterium
GATCGGGCGGGAGGACGATACCGGCGCCAGGCGATGACGCCGGCGAGGAACCAGATCGAGAAGTACTGCAGATTGCCCGTGACCATGCCGAGCTCGCCGACGCTCACGTCGAAGAGTTCCAGGAAGCCTGCAAGCGAGCACAGGGCGGTGAGGCCGAAGACTGCGCGCAGCCAGGCAGGCAGGGTCGCGTCCTGCGGGTGCTCCGTCGCCCCCGAGGCTAGTGCCAGGGCAGCGAACCAGAGACCGGTGAAGAAGCCGACTCCCATGCCCTCGCCGAGCGTCACGCCGGCGTAGTCGTTCAGCAGCTCGTAGGCGATGGCGGTCGCGGCAGGGTCCGTCGACAGATTGCCTGCGAGCAGCGGCATGGCTTCCAGCCAGCGCGCGATGCCGAGCATCTTGAACAGGGAAGCGAAGAGGCCCAGCGTGGCGGCGACCAGGAGTCCGGGGCGCCGGGCGGCACCGAGCCAGACCGGGAGGAGTACGGCGAGCACTCCCCAGAGCGCGCTCGCACAGAAGTAAAAGAAATAGCCGAAGCGCACGGCCTCCGCATGGGCGGCCACGAGGGGCAGGTAGTCCGCTGCGGAACCGTTCAGGCTGTTCGGCCAGTCGATGGCGCGACCGAGCACGAAGAAGGCGACGAGGAAGACAGCGGGCAGGGCAGTCGCGACGATCAGTACGAGACGTTCGTGATGGCGATTCATGGATGCATCCTCCGAAGGCGTGACCGCAGGATCACCCCACGGCTACGCATCGGGAATCGACATCGCTACGATCTGGCTATTCGATAACGAATAGCCCTTCCGGCGGATTCCGTCATGTTCGACTGGGCCCTCGTCCGGAGCTTCCTCGCCGCCGCCGAGACCGGCAGCTCGGCTGCCGCGGCGCGAACGCTCGGCACGTCCCAGCCGACGGTGAGCCGGCACATCGCGGAGCTGGAGCGCCAGCTCGGCGTGACGCTCTTCGATCGGCGTCGCGACGGGCTCGTGCCCACCGAGAAGGGGCTCGAGTTGCTCGAGCAGGCGCGCGCGATGCGTGCGGCGGCGGATGGCATCTCGCGCCGAGCCGAGGGCATGCACGACGATCTCGCGGGCACGGTTCGCGTGACGGCGAGCGAGGTCATCGCCATCGAGTACCTGCCTGCCGCCGTCGCCGCGATCCGGCAGGATCATCCGCAACTCTCCGTCGAACTCGTCTCGAGCAACGAGGCGATCGACGTGACTCGTCGCGAGGCGGACATCGCCGTGCGCATGTTCGAGCCGCGGCAGCCCGATCTCGTCGCGCGGCGCGTCATGGACTTCGAGATCGTGCCCTGTGCCAGCCGGGAGTATCTGGCGCGGGCCGGAGCGCCGAAGGATCCTGAAGCGCTCCTGCAGCATCCTCTCGTGGGACTCGACGCCGACCTCGATCTCGCGGGTCCGTGGGCGCTGGGCTTCCCGCTCGAGCGCGAGCACTTCGTGTTCCGCAGCGACTCGCGCCTCGCCGGGATCGCTGCCGTGCGCGCGGGTATCGGCATCGGCTTCGTGCAGCGGCCGATCGTCGAGCGCGACCCCGCGCTCGTGGGCCTCGAGCTCGATCTCCGCCTTCCGCGCCTGCCGCTCTACGTGGTGACGCACGCGGAGATGCGGACCTCCCGCCGCATGAGGACGGTGTTCGAGGCGCTCGTGAAGCACTTCGAGGCCCTGGCGGCGCGCCTCTGAGGGACACGCGTGCAATGCGCAGGCCCGCACACCCTACGGATGGCCCCGGGGTGATTCGCGACGCCCGCAGCCGAGCGCGCCCGGCATCGGCGGGGGCGTCGGTCAGCCGCGCCGATCGCCGAAGCGCGTCGGTCGGGTGCGCGTCCGATGCGGATGGGATGCGGATGGGATGCGGCTGGATCCCAGCGGAGCGACGTCTTCGGAGTCCCCGCGGGTGCGTCACCGTCGCAGGGATCGCCGGGTTCGGGCCCAGGCGCTGCATCGAGTTTCCATTGCGTAGCGGACGAGACGGCGCCCCGAGGCGTAGGCTTTCTCCCCTGCGCAGGCGCTCGCCTGCCGATGCCCCTGGGAGCCGGCTAGGCCGACCATGAAGTACGCAACCACGGACCGGGGCCGTGAGATCCGCTTCTCGACGCTGGCGGAGCTGATGGCGAAGGCGTCGCCGGCGCGATCCGGCGATCAGCTGGCGGGCATCGCGGCGCACTCCGCCGAGGAGCGGGCCCTCGCGCAGCGCTGTCTCGCCGAGCTGCCGCTCGCCCATTTCCTCGAGGAGCCCCTGATCGCGCCGGAGCAGGACGAGGTCTCGCGGCTGATCCTCGATCGGCACGATGCAGCGGGGTTCGCGCCCGTCGCCGGCCTCACGGTCGGGGAGTTCCGCGAATGGCTGCTGCGCTACGAGACGCAGCCGTCGGACCTCGCGGCCCTCGCCCGCGGGCTCACCCCGGAGATGGTGGCCGCCACCAGCAAGATCATGCGCAACCAGGATCTCGTGCTGGTGGCGAGCAAGTGTCGGGTGGTGACCCGCTTCCGCAACACCCTCGGCCTGCCGGGGCGCCTGTCCGTCCGCCTACAGCCGAACCATCCGACCGACGCCCTCGAGGGCGTCGCCGCGTCCACGCTCGACGGGCTGCTCTACGGCTGCGGCGATGCGGTCATCGGCGTCAATCCGGCCACGGACAACGTGCACGCCATGGAACGCCTCCTGGGCATGCTCGGCGAGCTGATCGAGAGCTTCGAGGTGCCGACCCAGTCCTGCGTGCTCGCGCACGTCACCACGCAGATGCAGGCCATGGAACGCGGCGCCCCGGTGGACCTCGTGTTCCAGAGCATCGCCGGCACGCAGAAGGCCAACGAGAGCTTCGGCATCGATCTGGCGATGCTGAGAGAGGCGCGGGAGATGGCCCTCGCGCTGAAGCGCGGGACCGTCGGGAACAACGTCATGTACTTCGAGACGGGGCAGGGCTCCTGCCTGTCGGCGAATGCGCACGCGGGGGTGGATCAGCAGACGCTCGAGGCGCGGGCCTATGCCGTCGCCCGGGAGTTCGAGCCGCTGCTCGTGAACACGGTCGTCGGCTTCATCGGTCCGGAGTATCTGTACGACGGCAAGGAGATCCAGCGCGCCGGCCTCGAGGATCATTTCTGCGGCAAGCTGCTCGGCGTGCCCATGGGCTGCGATGTCTGCTACACGAATCACGCCGAGGCCGATCAGGACGACGTCGACACGCTCCTGACGCTCCTCGGGGTCGCCGGGGTGAACTTCATCATGGGCGTCCCGGGCGCCGACGACATCATGCTGAACTACCAGAGCAC
>JAZBPF010000420.1:0-4612 GCA_036351515.1 Pseudomonadales bacterium
GAACACGTCGGTCCAGTAGCCCTCGTCGTCGCGGACCTGCCCGCAGCCCGCACAGGTGGGGAGGAGCAGGCCCAGCTGCTCGGCGCGGAGGATCGCCCGCTCGCCCTCCCGCAGGGACCGGAAGCGGGCCCAGCGGTCGGCGTCGCGCACCTCGGATGCCCACACACCGACCACGTTCGCGAAGACGAGCGCGAGGAGCGTGTAGACGGAGAAGACACCCGCCTCGCGGGTGCTGTCGACGATCGCGAAGACGGCGACGACGGAGAGCACCACCGTGGGCACCAGCCGCTTCCAGCGCGGCAGGCGCAGGAGCGTGTGCGCCATGAGGACGGCCAGGATCGGCATGAGCGCGCTGGGATTCGGCGCGAGCAGCTGCACCAGGCAGCCGAGGCCCACCGCCGCCAGCAGAAAGCCGAAGGCGAGGGTTTCGTAGTGCCGGGCGTCCTCGAGGCGCAGCGTGACGGGGACGAGCCCGGCGGTCACGACGACGAACAGGATCCGGCCCCACTGCGCCGGGGTCGACCACACGGCCCCGTCGTCGATCGCGAAGCGCAGCGCGCTCAGCACGAAGAAGGCCCCGACCCCCGCGAGGAGCGCCGCGAACTGCACCCGATCGGCGGGCAGACAGGCCTGGCGGAACGTGGCTTCGTCGTCGTCCGCTTCTGCGGCGGAGGCGTCCGGCACAGCCGCCGCGCTGGAGCCGGGAGGCTCCGGTGCCGATGGCACCGCCGCGGCACAGCGCTCGCAGAGCCCCTGACGGCCGCGCACGATCCCGCGCCGCGCGAGGTACGCGGACGCGACCTCCCAGAAGCCGTCGTCGCGACGGACCTGCCGGCAGTAGGCACAGACCGGCAGCAGCCGGCCGAGCTCCGCGGCCCGCGCCGCCGCCGCGAGGCGCGCGCGCTCCTCGAGGAACCCGCGGCGACGGTCCCGCTGATCGCGTGTCGAGACGATCAGGGCGATCGCGAAGCCGAGGATCAGCACGAAGACGTTGCGGACCCAGGTCGACGCGAGCGTCGGATCCATCCGTGTCGCCTCGAAGCCGTTCCAGGCGCAGCCCGCGAGCAGTACCGCAGCCGGGACGATCCGCCCCGGGAAGGAGATCGGCAGCAGCAGCGCGATGCCCGCGAGCACGAGCAGTGCCATGCCGTGGGCGACCCGCGGCCCGGAGAACTGGAGGCCCGTCAGCAGCAGCAGGACCATGGTCGCGAACCAGGCCGCGAGCACGCGATCGAACCCCGCCGGCTCGCGCAGGCGCCCGATCCAGGCTGCGGTCCCGAGCGTGATCAGGAGATTGCCGAGGTTGAGGATCCGGACCAGGTCGAACCCGGGGCGCTCGCGCAGGAACGAGAACTGGAAGAGCAGGAGCGCCGCCATCAATGCGGCCCACGCCAGCAGCAGCCGCCGCGTCAGCACGACGTCGCCCGGCAGCCGGGACCGGCGGAACGCGTCCTCGAGCGCACCGAGGTGGCCGTCGGGCAGCGCCGGCCCGAGCCGCAGCGACGGGGGCTCCCGCTCGGCCCCGGGCCTTCCGGTCGCGCCCGGGGCGACGGTCTCCGTCGTCATGGCCACGAGGGCCGGCATGCGTCGTTGACCAATCCCCCAGCCCCGTCGTCCGTCCGTGCGGCCCGAAATCTCGCACAGGCACGCCTCCCGGACCAGACCTCGCCCCCCGGGGCGCCCGGCAGGCAGAGCGGGAACCTGACACAGGTCATCGTCCCGGCGGCGCGCCACGGCGAGACTCGGAGTATCCGACGCTCCCCGGAACCGCCACCGGAGCCATGGAGATCCTCCTCGCCGCAGCCGCCCTCGGCGCCCTGGGCCTGGTGCTGGCCACGCTCCTCGCCGTGGGCCAGCGCTTCCTGGCCGTGGCCGAGGATCCGCGCCTCGCGGCGGTCCGCGCCCGGCTCCCGGGCAACGACTGCGGCGCCTGCGGCTACCCGGGCTGCGCGGGCCTCGCCCGGGCGCTGCTCGCCGGCGAGGCATCGCCCTCGGCCTGCACCGTCGCCACGCCGGCCCAGCGCGCCGCCCTGGCGGCGCTCCTCGGCACCGCCGTCGGCGAGGCGGTCCGCCGCGTGGCACGCCTCGCCTGTGCCGGCGGCGCCAACGTGGCCCGCGTGCACGGGCACTACCTCGGCGAGCGGACCTGCGCCGCGGCGGCCACCGTGGCCGGCGCCGGCAAGGGCTGCGCCTGGGGCTGCCTCGGTTTCGGGGACTGCGAGCGGTCCTGCGACTTCGACGCCATCGCCATGGACCGCCAGGGGCTGCCGGAGGTGGATCCCGCCGCCTGCGTGGCCTGTGGCGATTGCGTGACGGCCTGCCCGCGGGACCTCTTCGAGCTCGTGCCGGAGCCCCTGCGCGTGCACGTGGCCTGTCGCAACCCGCTGGCCGGCGACGCGATCCTCGAGGAGTGCCGCGTGGCCTGCACCGCCTGTGCCCGCTGCGCCTTCGACGCGCCGGCCTCGATCCGCATGGTGGACGGCCTGCCGGTCCTCGCCCGCGAACGCCCGCCGCCGCGGGAGGCCATCGACCGCTGTCCCACCGGGGCCATCGTGTGGCTCGACGACGCGGGCCACGCCCACCGGGGCCACGCCGCGCCACGCGTCGTCCGTCAACAACCGCTCCCCGTCGCCTGAGCCAGGAAGGGAATCCCATGCGCCGCATCCCCGAGACCCCGCGCTTCCCCGGCACCCCGGCCGCCCTGGACGGCAACAGCGCCGTCATCGCCTGCGAGCGGGAGGCGTCCGATGCCGCCGGCGCCTACCCGATCACGCCGTCGACGCAGATGGGCGAGTACTGGGCCGAGGCCGCGGCCCAGGGGCATCTCAACATCGCCGGCCGGCCGCTGATCTTCGTGGAGCCCGAGGGCGAGCACGCGGCGGCGGCGGTCACCGCCGGCATGGCCATGGGCGGGCTCCGGGCCGCGAACTTCTCCTCGGGGCAGGGCATCGCCTACATGCACGAGTCGCTCTACGCGGCCGTGGGCAAGCGCCTGACCTACGTGCTCAACATGGGCTGCCGGGCCATGACCAAGGCCACGCTCAACGTCCACGCGGGCCACGACGACTACCACTGCGTGGACGACACGGGCTTCTTCCAGCTCTTCGCGAAGAACGCCCAGCACGTGGCCGACCTGAACGTGATCGCCCACCGGATCGCCGAGACGGCGCTGAATCCGGGCATCGTCGCCCAGGACGGCTTCCTCACCACGCACCTCATCGAGACGCTCCGCGTCCCGGAACGGGAGCTCGTGGCGGAGTTCCTCGGCCTTCCGGAGGACGTGATCCCCTGCCCCACGCCGGCCCAGCGCATCCTCTTCGGCGAGACGCGCCGGCGCATCCCCGAGCTCTGGGACGTGGACGATCCCGTGCTCGCCGGCGCCGTGCAGAACCAGGACGCCTACATGCAGTCCGTGGCCGCGCAGCGGCCCTACTTCTTCGACCACCTCGCACCCATCGCCGACGCCGCCTTCGCCGAGTGGGAAGCACTGACCGGGCGACACTACGCGCGCGTGCTCGGCCATCGTCTGGAGGACGCCGAGTGGGTGCTCCTCGGCCAGGGCAGCGTCGTGCCCACGGCGGAGGCGGTGGCGGACTACCTGCGCCGGGAACGGCGCCTGAAGGTGGGCGTCGTCGATCTCGTCATGTTCCGCCCCTTCCCGGCGGACCTCCTCGGCGCGCTCCTGAAGGGCCGGCGAGGGGTCACGGTCCTCGAGCGCCTGGATCAGCCCCTCGCCGTGGCCCCGCCGCTCGCCCGGGAGCTGCGCGCGACCCTCGGCAAGTGCCTCGAGAACGGCCGCGCCCGGGACCGCACGCCCCATCCGGGGCTCCCCGCCTACCGGCGCCTGGACGACGTTCCGGAGCTCTACTCCGCGAGCTTCGGCCTCGGCAGCCGGGACCTGCAGCCCGGCGACCTCATCGGCGCCGTGGAGAACATGCTCGACGACGGCGCCCGCCGGAAGCACTTCTACCTCGGCATCGACTTCGTCCACGAGACCCCCGCGTACCCCGCGGAGGCCGCGCACCAGGACACGGTCACGGCCGCCTATCCGGGCGTGCGCACGCTCGCGATCCGCGGCAGCCACAACCCGGACCTCATGCCCGAGGGCGCCATCGCCGTGCGCATGCATTCCATCGGCGGCTGGGGCGCGATCACCACCGGCAAGAACCTCGCGAGCACGCTCTTCGACCTCCTCGGCTACCACGTGAAGGCGAACCCGAAGTACGGCTCGGAGAAGAAGGGGCAGCCCACCACCTTCTACCTGGCCGCGGCTCCGGAGCCGATCCGCGTGAACTGCGAGTACCACTACGTGGACGTGGTGCTCTCGCCGGACCCGAACGTCTTCGGGCACACGAACGCCCTGGCCGGCCTGCGCGACGGCGGCGTGCTCGTGATCCAGAGCGACGCGCCGGACGACGCCGCGGCCTTCGCCCACCTGCCGCACGCCGTGCGCGAGGAGATCGTCGCCCGGGGCATCCGCCTGTTCGTGGTCGACGCCTTCCGCATCGCCCGGGAGGTCGCCACGGACCCGGACCTGCAGCTGCGCATGCAGGGCATCGCCTTCCAGGGAGCCTTCTTCGCCGCCACGGACCTCATGGCCGAACAGGGCTTC
>JAZBPF010000421.1:0-7439 GCA_036351515.1 Pseudomonadales bacterium
CTTCGCCGGGCGCATGCTCGCCGACCTCGGTGCCGACGTGGTCAAGATCGAGCCGCCGGAGGGGGACGTCACCCGCCTCTGGGGCCGACGCATCGCCGGCATCGCCGGCTACTTCGCCCAGCAGAACGCGGGCAAGCGGGACCTCTGCCTCGACCTCTCGCGTCCCGGCGCCGCGGAGCTCGTGCAGCAGCTCGCGCAGGAGGCGGACGTGGTGGTCGAGAACTTCCGTCCCGGCGTCATGGATCGCCTCGGCATCGGCTACGAGGTCCTCGCGGCCGTGAACCCGCGCCTGGTGATGCTGTCGATCTCCGGTTTCGGCCAGGCCGGCCCGGAATCGGGGCGGGCGGCCTACGCCCCGATCGTGCACGCCGAATCGGGCGTGGTGGCCCGGCAGGCGGCCTTCACGGGCACGCCGCCGGCGGAGCTGCCGCTGTCGGTGGCGGACACGAACGCGGCGCTCCACGGCCTCGTCGGGCTCCTCGCGGCGCTCTGGGCGCGGGAGCGCACGGGCCGCGGGGACCATCTCGACGTCGCCATGATCGACGCCATGCTCGCCACGGACGATCACCTGCACTACGCCCTCGAGGACGCGGAGCACACGCGGCCCATGCAGAGCGAGGTGTGGGAGACGGCGATCGGGCCCGTGATGCTCTCCGGCGACTTCCGGCACCTCTGGAAGCTCCTGGTGCAGCACTGCGGCGTCGAGGACCCGACCCCCGCCGGTGCGTCCCTCGAGGAGAAGATCGCCGCGCGGCGGCGGGCGGCCGCGGCGTACCTCGCGTCCCAGCCGGACCGGGACGCCCTCGTCGCGGCCCTCGACCGCATGAACCTCGCCTGGGGCCGGGTGCTCGACTCGCGCGGCGCCGTGTCGGAGTCGGCGACCGTGCAGGCCCGGGGCTCCGTCGTCGCCGTGGACGACCGGGCCGGCGGTACCCGGCCCGTGGTCCAGTCCCCGTACCGCTACCGGCACCTCGCGAGCGGCGTGCGCGGGCCCGCCCCGCGCCGCGGCGAGCACAACGCGGTGGTGCTGGGCGAGTGGCTCGGGCTGGCCCCGGCGGCGGTCGCGGAACTGACGGCGCAGGGGGTCCTCCTCGCGGAGGACCCGGACGAGGCATGAAGGGGTAATGCGTTAATGGAATAACGATATAACCAAAAGTTGAATCTGCCCGCGACGGGCCCCATGATGCATTCATGGGCCCGCGGACCGGCCACCGGTCCCGGGCAGGCGAGCAGCACGGAGGATCGACCCATGACGGCCACTGCCCAGACCCGGACGGCCACCGCCCATCCCGAGGTGGTCTCCTTCTTCGACGAGGACACCTTCACCGGCACCCACGTGGTCATCGACCCGGCGACGCGCGCCTGCGCCATCGTCGACTCGGTGCACGACTACGACCCGAAGTCCGGCATGACCAGCACGAAGTCCGCGGACGAGCTGATCGCCTGGATCCGCGAGCGCGGTCTGACCGTGGAGTGGATCCTCGAGACCCACGTCCACGCCGATCACCTCTCCGCCGCCCCGCAGCTGAAGGAGGCGCTCGGCGGACGCATCGGCATCGGCGCCCACGTGACCGACGTGCAGAAGATCTTCGGCGACCTCTTCAACGCAGGGCCCGAGTTCGCCACCGACGGCAGCCAGTTCGACCGGCTCTTCGCCGACGGCGACACGTTCAGGATCGGCGAGCTCGAGGCGAAGGTGCTGCACACGCCCGGGCACACGCCGGCGTGCATCACCTACGTGGTCGGCGACGCTGCCTTCGTGGGCGACACGCTCTTCAGCCCGGACTTCGGCACCGCCCGCTGCGACTTCCCCGGCGGCGACGCCCGCACCCTCTACCAGTCGATCCAGCGGATCCTGGCCCTGCCCGACGCCACGCGCCTGTTCCTCTGCCACGACTACATGCCGGGGGGCCGGGCGGTGCAGCTCGAGACCACGGTGGCCGCGGAGAAGAAGGCGAACATCCACGTGCACGAGGGCGTGGCCGAGGAGGCGTTCGTGAAGATGCGCACGGAGCGCGACGCGACGCTGGACATGCCCGTGCTCATCCTGCCGTCCGTGCAGGTGAACATGCGCGCCGGGGCCCTGCCGCCGCCCGAGGACAACGGGCGCCGCTACCTGAAGATCCCCCTCGACGCGTTCTGATCCGGAGGTCTCCCATGGACATCAAGCAGCTCGACGGACCGCTCTCGGTCTCGGCCCAGCTCTCGGCCGAAGACGTCGCCCGCCTCGCGGAGCAGGGCGTCGCCGCCCTGGTCTGCGTCCGCCCGGACGACGAGGAGGGGCCCCCCTACCCGAAGAGCGAGGAGATGGCCCGCCTCGCCGCCGAGCACGGCCTGCGCTGGTACTTCGCGCCGATCCGCGGCACGGAGGTCACGGAGGAGGCGATCGCCGAGCTCGAGCAGGCGGAGCGCGACCAGACGGAGGCGGGCAGCGCCACCGACGGCCCCGCCATCGTCGCCTATTGCCGCAGCGGGCGCCGCGTGGCCCTCACCTGGGCCCTCTCGCGGGTGCGCCACGGCCAGCCCGTGGACGACGTGGTGGCCCGGGCCGGGGCCGCCGGCCACGACCTCTCGGGCTTCCGCGACCGGCTCCTCGAGGAGGCCGCGCGGGGAAAGCCTGCGGCGGCGCCGGCTGACCCGACCCCCGCCGAGCCGGCGCTGCGCTACGACGTCGTGATCGTCGGCGGTGGCTCCGCGGGCCTCGCCACGGCGGCGAGCCTGCACAAGCGCCGGCCCTCGCTCACGATCGGCGTGATCGAGCCCTCCGAGGAGCACTGGTACCAGCCCGGCCTCACGCTCTGCGGCACGGGACACTTCGATCCCGCGGAGCTCTCGCGGCACGAGGCCGACGTCATGCCCGAGGGGGCCGAGTGGATCCGCGCCGCGGCCGCGGCCTTCGAACCCGAGGCGAAGACGGTGGTGCTCGAGGACGGCCGCCGCGTCGCCTACCGGGCGCTCGTGGTGGCGCCGGGCCTGACCCTCGACTGGGACGGTATCGAGGGCGCCCGCGAGGCGCTCGGCTCGCACGGCGTCTGCAGCAACTACTCGCCGCAGCACGCGCCCTACACCTGGGAGCAGATCCGCGCCCTGCGCCGGGGCACCGCCCTGTTCACGCAGCCGCCCATGCCCATCAAGTGCGCCGGGGCTCCGCAGAAGGCCATGTACCTCGCGAGCGATCGCTGGCTGAAGGCCGGCGTGCTCGGCGACGTGGACGTGCAGTTCCACAACGCCGGGGGCGTGCTCTTCGGCGTCCAGCACTTCGTGCCCGTGCTCATGCGCTACGTGGAACGCTACGGCGCCTCGCTCCACTTCGGCTCGACGCTCGTGGCCGTGGACGGGGCCGCGAAGGTGGCGCGCTTCCGCGGCAAGGGCGAGGGCGAGACGCCGGTGGAGCGGGAGGTGAAGTTCGACTTCCTGCACCTCGTGCCGCCGCAGAAGCCCCCGGCCTTCGTCTCGCAGAGCCCCCTCGCGGCCGAGTCCGGCTGGCTCGAGGTGGACCCGGTGACGCTCCAGCATCCGCGCCATCCGGACGTGTTCGGCGCCGGCGACGTGATCAGCGCGAGCAACGCCAAGACCATGGCGGCGGCGCGCAAGCACGCGCCGATCGTCGCGGAGAACCTGCTGGCCCACCTCGACGGGCGGACCCTGCCCATGGGCTACGACGGCTACGGCGCCTGTCCGCTCACGGTGGAGGCGGGCAAGGTCGTGCTCGCGGAGTTCGGCTACGGCGGCAAGCTCCTGCCGACCTTCCCCATGGAGCCGGCCGTGCCGCGCTACAGCCAGTGGGTCCTCAAGCGCTACCTCATGCCCATGATCTACTGGGACATGATGCTCAAGGGGCGCGAGTGGTACGCGGGCCCGCGGTCCGTGGCCGAGGCCACGGCGGCCTGAGGCCGGGGAGCGGGCGGGGACCATGGGGAAGCGACTGCCGTTGCTGCCGGCCCTCGAGTGGCTCCGGGCCTACGACCGGCAGGCCCTGGCCGACGACCTCATGGCGAGCGTGATCGTCACGATCATGCTCATTCCCCAGTCCCTCGCCTACGCCATGCTCGCCGGCCTCCCTCCGGAGGCCGGCCTCTACGCGAGCATGCTGCCGCTGGTGGCCTACGCGGCCTTCGGCAGCTCCCGGGTCCTCGCCGTGGGGCCCGTCGCCGTGGTCTCGCTCATGACCGCCAGCGCGCTCGCGAAGGTGACCGCGGACGGGAGCGCGGGCTACGTCGAAGCGGCCATGGTGCTGGCGTTGCTCTCGGGCGGCCTGCTCGTGCTCCTCGGGATCCTGCGCGTGGGATTCCTCGCGAACTTCCTCTCCCATGCGGTGATCTCCGGTTTCGTGACCGCCTCCGGGATCCTCATCGCCGTGGGCCAGCTCCGGCACGTGCTCGCCGTGGACGCCGACGGGCACAGCGTCGTGGAGATCGGCGGCGCCCTCCTGGCCGCGCTGCCCGACACGCACGGGCCGACGCTGGCGATCGGCGCCGGCGCCATCGCCTTCCTGCTCTTCGTGCGCTCGCGCCTCGGTGCGCTCCTCGTGCGCCTCGGCGTGCGTCCGCAGCTGGCGACCTACGTGACCCGGGCCGGCCCCGTCTTCGCGGTGATCGCGAGCATCGTCCTCGTGGGCGCCCTCGGACTCGCGCAGGCCGGGGTTCCCATCGTCGGCGTGGTGCCGTCGGGCCTGCCCTCGCTGCGCCTGCCGCTGCCCGACGCCGGCCTCGTGCTCGAGCTGCTGCCGTCGGCGGTGCTCATCTCCGTCGTGGGCTTCGTGGAGTCCATCTCCGTGGCCCAGTCGCTGGCCATGCGCCGGCGCCAGCGCGTGGAGCCGGACCAGGAGCTCGTGGGGCTCGGGGTCGCGAACCTGGCCGCCGGCGTGAGCGGCGGCTTCCCGGTCACCGGGGGTTTCACCCGGTCCGTGGTGAACTTCGACGCCGGCGCCGTCAGCCCCCTGGCGGGCGTGTTCACGGCCGTGCTCATGGGACTCACGGCGGCGCTGCTCACCCCGGCCTTCCACGACCTGCCGAAGGCCGTGCTCGCGGCCACGATCATCGTCGCCGTGCTCTCCCTCGTGGACCTCGGGGCCCTGCGCCGGACGCTCCGCCAGTCGCCATCGGACTTCGCGGCGCTGCTCGCGACCATGGTCGGGGTGCTCGCGATCGGCATCGAGGCGGGGATCGTCCTCGGCGTGGCCGTGGCCCTCGGCCTGCATCTCTGGCGCACGAGCCGGCCCCACATCGCCGTCGTCGGGCGCGTGCCCGGCACGGAGCACTTCCGCAACGTCGACCGGCACGCGGTGCAGACCTGCGAGACGCTCCTCTCCGTGCGCGTGGACGAGAGCCTCTACTTCGCCAACGCCCGTTTCCTGGAGGACCGGCTCCTCGAGCTCGTGACCGAGCGGCCGGCGGTGACCGACGTGGTGCTGGTGTGCTCCGCCGTGAACGGCGTCGACGGCAGCGCGGTGGAGACCCTCGAGTCCATCAACGAGCGGCTGCACGTCGCCGGCGTGCGCTTCCACCTCTCGGAGGTGAAGGGCCCCGTCATGGACGCGCTGAAGCGCACGGACCTGCTCCAGCACCTCTCCGGGGAGGTGTTCTTCACGCAGCACGAGGCGGTGCAGCGCCTCGCCCCCGGTGCCACCCTTCCTCCGGTGTCCGAAGCGGTGCGACGGATCGGCTGAACGGGCCCCGCGTCCTCCGCCCGGTGGCCTTGCCGCTCCGCATGGGCGCGTCCAGACTGGCCCGCTCCGGCCGCCACCGACCGTCGCGCGCATGAGTGCTCCCGCTGGCCCCGCCGCGCCCCTCGACGGCGTCGGCATCGACTTCGGTACCTCGAACTCCCTCGCGGCGATCCACGACGGGACCACGCACCTCGTCCCCCTCGAGGCGGACACGCCGGTCATGCCCACGGCCACCTACCTCGACCAGGACCTGCACACGCGGACCGGTCAGGAGGCCATCGACCGCTACATCGAGGACAACACGGGTCGCCGCGTGGAACTCGTCCCCGAGGTGGTGGGCCAGAGCGCGCTCCTCGTGGGCGATCCGGGGGCCTCGAGCCGCTCCGCCCCGGAGACCCTCGCCCAGAACGTCTACGGCCCGGCCACGGAGGACCTCGGCCTGCCCGGGCGGCTCTTCCGCGGGCTCAAGCGCCTGCTCGGCGATCCGGGCACGCGCCGGCTCATGGTCTTCGGCCATCCCTACCGCATCGTCGCGCTGATCACCCCGGTGCTCCTGCGCCTGCGCCGGGAGATCGAGGCGGAGCGGGTCCGGCTCGGCCTGCCGGAGCCGATCGGCGCCCTGCGCGTCGGCCATCCGGTGCACTTCGAGGGGCGCGATCCCCATCGCAACCGCACGGCCTTCACGCGCCTCGAGGAGGCCTGCGGCTACGCGGGGCTGAAGAACGTGGTCTTCTATCCCGAGCCCGTCGCCGCGACGCTGTCCTGGCGCGAGGCCGCCGGGGCCGACTACGCGGGCACGGCGCTCACGGTGGACTTCGGCGGCGGCACCCTCGACCTCGCCGTGCTCGAGTTCCGCGGCGCCGAGGCGCGCATCCTCGGCACCGCCGGCGAGGCCCTCGGCGGGGACCACATCGACCAGCGCCTGTTCCGGGAACTGCTGTTCCCGCTCCTCGGCAAGGGCGAGCGCTGGGGCCGGCGCGGCGACGAGCGCTGGATCGAGACCCGCTTCCCCTTCGAGCAGTACGAGGACCTGCTCCTCAACTGGACCGTCGGCTACACGCTCAACCAGAACCGCTACCTCGCGCCCGTGCGCGACTGCATGCGTCAGGAGGGGGAGAGCGGGCGCCGCTTCCGTCGCCTGCACGAGCTCATCGTCCACAACCAGGGCTACCGGGTCTTCGAGGCCCTGCGCCTCGCGAAGGCGGAGCTCTCCTCGGCGGAGGAGACGGTGATCGACGTCCCGGAGATCGACGTCTCCGTCCCGCTCACGCGGGCGCGCTTCGAGAGCCTGATCGGGGACTTCCTGGAACGGCTCGACGGGGCCGTGGAGCGGGCGCTGGCGGCCGCGGGGCTCGAGGCGGAGGCGGTGGACGTGGTGATCCGCACCGGCGGTTCCTCGCTCATTCCCGCCGTGCGCGGGGTCCTCGAGGCGCGCTTCCCGGATCGCGTGGTCGAACACGACCCCTTCACGAGCGTCGCCGATGGCCTGGCGATCGCCGCGGCCCGGGACCTGCGCTTCCCCTGACGGCCGGCGCGGATCGTCAGCCGTCCCCGTCTCCGTTCCCGGGGTACGCCGGATCGTCGTCCGCGGGCCGGTAGCGCAGCGTGCGCCCGTTCTCGAGGGTCGAGTCGAGCCCCAGCCAGCGGCCCTCTGCCGAGTAGTGCAGGACGATGTCGAGCTTCTCCGCGTCGAGCTGCCAGGCCCGGGTCGTGCGGGTCTCGCCACCGATCTCCAGCGTGCGCTCCCCGAGCGCCTCGAAGGACACGTCGC
>JAZBPF010000422.1:0-2484 GCA_036351515.1 Pseudomonadales bacterium
ACGAGCGCTATGCCGAGCGCGCGGACTTCGCCTTCGGCAGCGAGCGCTACTTCCCGGGCCAGCCCCGCCGCGCGCACGTCGCCCTGCGCGTGACCTTCTGAGCCCGGCCGTGCACCGCCCGCGTCGTGGGAAGGCGACGCAATCGCCGATCGAGTCCGTTTTGGCCGGTCGATCGCGCGCTGCGTGCGCTTCCCACGGACGCCGTGCTTCCTGCTCTCACGAGGAATGTGCCTCCGCCCTCTGTGGGAGCGAGCTTCAGCCGCGACCAGGAGTGCGGAGGGCGAGCGGGTGGTCTCGTCGACCTTGTCTCGCAGGAGCCCGTGGGCAGTCCGTCCGGCTTCGTTTGGACTCGATCGTCGCGGCTGAAGCCTGCTCCCACAGGGAACGTGCCTCCGCCCTCTGTGGGAGCGGGCTTCAGCCGCGACCAGGAGTGCCGAAGGCGAGCGGGTGGCCTTGTCGACCGTGTCCCGTCGGAGCCCATGCGCACTCAGTTCGGTTTCACTCGGACGCGATCGTCGTGGCTGAAGCCTGCTTCCACGAGGAACGTGCCTCCGCCCTCTGTGAGAGCGAGCTTCAGCCGCGAACAGGGGTGCCTGAGGCGAGCAGATGGTCTCGTCGGCCTTGTCGCGCAGGAGCCCATCGGCGGTCCATTCGGCTTCGTTTGGACTCGATCGTCGCGGCTGAAGCCTGCTCCCACGAGACATGTCGCTCCGCTCCCTGTGGGGGCCAGCTGCAGACGCTCCTGCGTACCGCGCGACGAAAAAACCGAGGGCTCTGTGAGATCGTTCGGTACGTAGACCTGGCTGCCGCGGACTCGCGCAGGGCCACCTCGTGATCCCCGGCGATCGCCTCGTCGTTCTCTGCCGCCCCGGCTTCGAGGGCGACTGCGCGGCGGAGCTCGCCCAGCGCGCGGCCGAGGTCGGCGCCTGGGGGCATGCACGCACGCGAGACGGCCAGGGGCTGCTGGAGTTCTTCCCGGGCGGTCACCACCCGCTCTCGCTCCTCGCAGGGCGCTTCGGTGAGACACCCGTGTTCCCACGCCAGTGGTGCGCGGCGGGTCCGTTGTTCGAGGACCTGCCCGAGGGCGATCGCCTCGGCCCGCTCCTCGCCGACGTCGACGTCCCCGTGGCCGATCTCGTCGTCGAGACGCCGGAGGGCGACGCCTACCGTCCTCTCGCGCGGCTTGCCCGGCGTCTCGTCGGCCCCGCCCGCGGCGTGCTCCAGGCACGCGGTGACTGGTGCCCGGACGATCCCGATGCCGTGCGCCTGCACCTCGTACTCGCCGCCGGCGACGCGGCCTGGGTAGGCCGCTCGCCCTTGGAGCGCTCCTCGCCGGAGCCCGGCGGCATCGTTCGCCTGAAGCAGCATCCGGAGGCGCCGAGCCGCTCCGCGCTCAAGCTCGAGGAGGCCCTGCAGGTGTTCCTCACGCCGGCCGACCGCCATCTCCTGTTCGACGGTCGGCGCACTGCCGTGGACCTCGGTGCGGCCCCCGGCGGCTGGACCTGGGTGCTCCGACGCCGTGGTGTGCAGGTGCTGGCCGTCGACAACGGCGCCCTCGCTCCGGTACTCGCGAAGGACCCGGAGGTGGAGCACGTCCGCGCCGACGCCTTCACCTTCGAGCCCACCACACCCGTCGACTGGCTCGTCTGCGACGTGGTCGACAAGCCCGCCCGCGTCGTCGAACTCATGGCCCGCTGGCTCCGCCGCGGCCGCGCGCGCCGGGCCCTGTTCAACCTCAAGCTCCCCATGCGCCGCCGCTGGCAGGCCGTGGAGGACGCCCGGGCGCGCTTCGAGCGCGTGCTCGGGGAGGCCGCTCCGGGCTTCTCCCTGCACATCCGCCAGCTCTACCACGACCGCGAGGAAGTCACCTGCTACGCGGCGCCGCGGAGCTGAGGCGTTCTTTCGCACGAGCCCGGAGCATGTCCGTGCCCCTTGTGGGAGCCAGCTTCAGCGGCGACAACATGCCCGGAACGGCGCGGTCGCGACTGAAGTCGGCTACCACGGAGCCAAAGCCAAGCCCCCACTGTGGGAGCCAGCTTCAGCCGCTACGGCGCACCGGGCGACGGCATTCCGGGAACGACGCAGTCGCGACTGAAGTCTGCTCCCACAGGGGAGGAGGCATCGGTGGGAAGGCGACGCAGTCGCCGACCGATCGCGCACTGCGTGCGCTTCCCACGGGCGCGCGGGCGTGGACAATCGGGGACGGACCCGGAGGAGGGCATCGATGCGCATCTCGACGTTGCTGAGCTACGCGGGGGGCTTCCGCCAGGCCGTGGCGGAAGTGGTGGAGCTGGAGAAGGCCGGGCTCGACACGGTGTGGGTCCCGGAGGCCTATTCCTTCGACGCCCCGAGCGCCATGGGCTACCTGGCGGCGCGGACCGAGCGCGTGACCATCGCCTCGGGCATCCTGCCCATCTACTCGCGCACCCCGACGCTGCTGGCCATGACGGCCGCCGGCGTGGATTCCCTCTCCGACGGCCGCGC
>JAZBPF010000423.1:0-4983 GCA_036351515.1 Pseudomonadales bacterium
GCCGGTCAGCGTCAGATGCAGGGCCGGTGCGACGCCGCTCGAATCGAAGGCCGTGGAACCCTCTCCGGTGCGGAACTGGTAGAGGGCGATCACCGAGTCCTCCACGCGGCCACCGCTCGAGGCGACGATGCCGTCCTCGGCGAAACGCAGGGCGAGGGAGGTCTCGAGGGCCGGGTCCACGGCCGTCGGCTCGACTGCTGCCGCGATGCGGTCGATGGCCGCGAGCATCTCCTGAGCGTTCTGCGAGCAGTTCGACCAGCAGCTGTGAAACTCGCTGCCGAGGCGCACGACGAGCCGGGACTCGGCGGTCGCGTCGAGGTTGAGCTTCGAGCGCACGTCGGCGAAGGCCGTATCGAGATCGCCGCTGGCAAAGAAGGGCGACTGCGGCTGGGAGCCGTCCTCGGAGTGGCAGTCGGCGCAGTAGGTGGTGAGGAGCGGCTCGTAGAGTTCCGTCCGGAACAGCTCCCGGTGACCCGCGTCGTCCGCGAGGAGGATCCGGCTCGCGCCGGGCTCCCGGGCCGTCGGGGCCTCGAGCTGCACCACCTGCTTCTCGCCCGTCTCGCCGCCGGCCCAGTCCGCGATCCAGTTCTGGATCTGCTCGGCGCAGAAGGCGTCGCTCGTCTCCCAGCAGTTGTGGCCCCCGCCGACCTTGACCACGAGGCGGGACTCCTCCGGGTCGGCGAGGTTCACGAGCGGCAGGGCCACGGAGTACGCGGCGTTCACGTCGTCGTTGTTCGCGAAGGTCGGCGCCTGGCCGCCGGCGCCGTGACAGGCGCCGCAGCGCTGCTCGCTGCGCAGGTTGGTCCAGAGGCTGGTCTGGAAGGCCAGCACGTCGGCGGATTCCGCCGCCGGGCCCTGGTAGGCGCCGACCTGTCCTCCCGTCGCCGGACCGGCGGGGAGCTCGACGGTCTCCGCTCCGCCCCCGCAACCGGCGAGCCAGAGCGCCGCCGTAGCGGCCACCACGAGACGTTTCATCGAACGGATCGCATCCATGGCTCTCATCCCATGCGAGTTCGGCGGATCGGCAGCCCCGAGGACGACCTCAGGGCTCGACCAGGCAGTACGCGGCGGCCTGCGCGAAGACCGGCTTCATGGCGTAGCCGAAGGACGTCGGAAGAGCGTCCGTCGTGCTCTCGAGCCAGGCCCGGTCCGAGGCGTCGGAGGGGTCGCGCAGACACACCGTCTGGAACACCTTGCGCACCTGGCAGCTCGCGAAGGCGCGGGAGTTGGCGAGCTCGCGCCCCATCTCCGCGGCGCCCTGGCCCGCCCCCATGGGCGATTCCGGCCCGAAGTCCCAGCCGAGGGCCCGGTTCGGACCCTCGCGCCAGAAGTTCTGCCACTGATCGTCGGGGGTGACGTAGCCGGGCGCGAAGGTCGCGCCGTTCACCAGGTACTTCTCCTGCACCCGCGTCTCGACCTCGTGCTCCGCGAGCGTCTCGGGATCGATGGAGCCCGGCGGGTTCCAGACGAGACGTCCGGCGTCCGGGTTCTCCTCCGGGTACTCGAAGTCGTAGTAGGCGTAGGCCTGCGAGAGCGGATCCATCCCCGTGTGGCAGCCGGAGCAGCGGTTCAGGAAGATCCGGCTGTCGCCGCCCGGGCTGCGCGAGACGTCCTGACGGATCCGGTCCGTGGGACGGCTGCTGTCCTGCAGCGGCTCGAGGTCCGTGCACAGGTGATTGATCAGCGTGAAGCGGAACATCGCTCGGTTCGTGCCGTCGACGAAGAACGCGCGGGAAGCCGCCCGACTCGTCACGACGCCCGCGGCGGCCTCCGCAGGCGTGCCGTAGACGGCCGTCTGCGTACCGGAGACCAGTACGTCCCGGAGGTTCGCGTTCTGCGCCTCGAGCGCCTCGTAGTGGCGGTTGTCGGCCGGGCTCGGCGCCGGGACTCCGCTCACGTCCCCGTAGTACACGACGTTGTCGGAGAGCAGGCGGTTGAAGGGCACGTCGTCCCGCACCATGCCGACCACCGTGGCGACGTAGTCGTTCAGGGGCACGAAGACCGTCTGGTCCCGGTTGGTCCAGGGCTTGGCCCAGTTCTTCACCGTGACCCGGTAGAAGTCCGGATGGTCCAGGGCGATGGCGGCCGCCCCGGTCGCGTCGCCGCCGTCGAGCAGATCCGCCATCGCGTCGAGCGTCGCCGGCGTCGGTGGAACGCCCGCGAGGCGCTCGTGGATGCGCAGCGCGTCTTCCCGCGGGCCCGCCGCGGCGGGCTGCACCGTGGCCAGGCAGGTGAGCAGGAGCCCCGCACAGACGGAAGACGATCGTCCCGCGAGGCGTCGGTCGAACCCTGAACCCATCGCTTTCCACTCCATCGGCGCCAGCACTCCCGTCGAGTCTAGGAACCGCACTCCGGACCTGCGTCGGAACGGCGCGGACTCCGGCTGCCCCTCGTACCCCGGATCGGGCCCTTCGTCGCTCGCGTCCCTCGGACGCTGCAGGGCGCGAACCCGTTGCTAGGCTGCGATGGAGCCCAACGCCTTGCCGCGGCGCAACGACGAACTTCCGGAAACGTGCGCTGCGTCACGCAAGGGGGGGCATGCGGTGGTGTCTCATGGACAGGCGGCCGGATCCTCCGGACGGCGCCTGCACCCACGCGCAGGTGAAGCTGGGCGTCGCCGGAGTCGGGAGTCATGGAGAGAATCAGGATGTACGTGCCCGGTGAACGTATCGGCGCCCTGCTGCTGGCGCTGACGACGGCCCTGCTCGTGGGAGGTTGCGGAGGCACGGTCACCGAGGCTTCCGACAGCGGCAGCGTCGGCGCCACGACCGATCCGGTCGTCCTCGACTTCCCGGTCGCCTTCGTGCAGCGCCCGCTCCTCGAGGATCCGGACACGGGCGAGCTCCTCGTCGAGTCCGATCCGCGGGACCCCACGCTGTTCCGTCCCGGCGGCGACCTGTTCCTCATGGAGCGGGCTTCCGCATCGGCCGAGCCCGTGAACGTCACGGAGGCCGTCACCGGCGGCGAGGGGGACGTGCGCGACGTCACGGTCTCCCCGGACGGGCGCAAGCTCGCCTTCGCTCTGCGCCTGCCGGAGATCGAGAACGCCGACGAGGACGAACAACCGAGCTGGAACCTCTGGGAGTACGACCTCGACACGGCCGAGCTCCGCCGCGTGATCACGAGCGACCTGGTGGCCGAGGAGGGCGACGACCTCTTCCCCGCCTACCTGCCCGACGGACGCCTGGTCTTCGCCTCCACGCGCCAGCGCGCGACCGGAGCCCAGCTTCTGGACGACGGCCGCCCGCGCTACCCGACGCTCGTGCCCGGCGAGGACGTCCCCGCGCTCCAGCTCCACGTGATGGAGGACGACGGCAGCGGGATCGAGCAGATCACCTTCGGGGAAGGCCACGACCTCGCGCCCACGATCACGCCGGACGGCTGGGTGGTCTTCGCGCGCCACGTGGTCACCGGCGGCGAGGCGATCCGCCTCTACCGCGTGCGGCCCGACGGAACGGGTCTGCAGCTGCTCTACGGCGCGAACAGCCACCAGAGCGGGACCGGCGACACCCCCGTGCAGTTCCTGCAGCCCCGGCCCCTCGAGGACGGTCGGATCCTCGTGCTCCTGCGGCCCTTCGAGGGCACGGCGAGCGGCGGCGACCTGATCGCCGTGGACGTGGCGAACTTCGCCGACGTGGATCGACCGCTGCCGCAGAGCGCAGGCCTCGTCGACGGCGGCCAGGCGCGGCTGACGACCCAGGACGTGCGCACGGAGCCGGGCCCCTCCCCCGGTGGACGCTTCGTGTCCGCCTGGCCGCTCGACGACGGCAGCGGGCGCCTGCTCACGGCCTGGGCCCAGTGCAGGCTGGTCCGCGCCGACGACGGGCGCGTCGTTCCGTGCACGGAGGACGGCATCACCCTCGGCTGGGAAGAAGCGCCGCCGCTCGTCGGCCTCTGGGTCTTCGACCCGCTCGAGGACTCGCAGCTGCCCGTGCGCGTCCCCGCGGAGGGCTTCGTCATCGACGACGTCGTCGTGGCCCGGAACACGCCCTTCGCCGACGAGAACTTCGATCCCGAGCGCAACGACTTCCTGGCGGAAGCCGGGCTCGGCGTCCTGCAGGTGCGCAGCATCTACGACGTCGACGGCGTCGACACGGCGGTCCCCGACCTGCCCACGGTGGCGAATCCCACGCTCGCTCCGCTGGGCGCGCGCGATCCGCGCACGACCCCGTTCCTCGTGCGGATCGTCAAGGAGGTGCCGCTCCCGGACGAGGACCTCGTCGACCTGCCGAACGAGGCGCTCGGCCCCAACCGGCGCCTCGGCATGCGCGAGATCATCGGCTACACGCCCCTGGAGCCGGACGGGTCGGTGCGTGTGCTCGTCCCCGCGAACGTCCGCCTCGGTCTCGAGGTGCTGAACCTCGAGGGCGAGCGCATCGGCCCCCGGCACGACTTCTGGCTCACGGTGGCGCCCGGCGAGGTGCTCACCTGCGCCGGGTGCCACGACGCGGGCAGCGACTACCCCCACGGCCGCCTGGACGCCGAGACCCCCGTGAACCAGGGCCTCGCCGGCGCCGACGGCACCTTCCCCGGTACCGACGGGGTGATCCGCGCGGACGGCATCGGTGCGGACGGCTGGACCATGGCCGAGGCGCGCGCCTCCACCCAGGATTTCGGTCTCGCCTCGCCGCCGGCGAGCCAGGGCTACTGCGCGGGCCTCGGCGCCTCCAACTGCCTCGCGACGCCGCCCACGCTGGATCTGATCTGGGAGGACTTCTGGAGCCCGGACACGGTGGCGCCGCCGCCCCCCGCGACGGTCGAGGTCCGGCACGAGCTCGCCGTGCTGGCGGACCCGGCCATCCCCGACGCCCCCGCTCCGGCGGGGCTGCCGACGCCTGCGCCCCTCGCCACCACCTCGCCGGAGAGCTGCAGCAGCGACGGCACGGACCCGGCCGCCTGGAGCCGCAACTGCCGCTGGGCCATCCACTACGAGGACCACATCCAGCCCATCTGGGAGCGCGCCCGCCCCTTCGAGGGCATGGA
>JAZBPF010000424.1:0-7506 GCA_036351515.1 Pseudomonadales bacterium
CCCATCGACTGGATCGGCGGCATCGAGCACCTGCCGCTCGCGACCCTCGACGCGAGCCTCGGCTTCGACGTGCGCCACTTCCGCGACTGGCTGGACCATCCCGACTACGACGGCTACTGGAAGCCCCTGAATCTCGAGGCCCGGGCGACGGAGATGGCGGTGCCGGCGCTGAACATCGGCGGCTGGTACGACGTGTTCCTGCGCAGCACCATCGGCAGCTTCACGACCATGCGCGAGCAGGCGGCGACGCAGGAAGCGCGCGACGGTCAGCGTCTGATCATCGGCCCCTGGGTCCACGGCTGGAACCGGCAGCGCGCCGGCGAGGTGGACTTCGGGCCGGAAGCGGTCATCGACGACGAGGCCCTGCAGCTCGCCTGGTTCGACCACTGGCTGAAGGGGGGGCCGAAGCCCGAGGGCGCGCCCGTGCGCATCTTCGTCATGGGCGAGAACGTCTGGCGGGACGAGCAGGAGTGGCCGCTGGCGCGCACGCGCTACACGGAGTACTACCTCCACGGCGACGGCAGCCTCGCGCCGGAGAAGCCGGCCGCCGACGCGCGGCCCGTGCGCTATCGCTACGATCCGGCGGACCCGGTCCCCACGCTCGGCGGCAACATCATGCGCCCGGAGATCCGCGGGCCCTACGACCAGGCACCGCTCGACGACCGCACGGACATCGTGCGCTTCGAGACCGCGCCGTTCGGCGAGCCCACGGAGATCACCGGTCCCGTGCGCGCGGTGCTGCACGCGACGACCTCGGCGCGGGACACGGACTTCATGGCCAAGCTGGTCGTCGTGAAAGCGGACGGGCGCGCCCTGAATCTGGTGGACGGAGTCATCCGCGCGCGCTACCGCGAGGGCTTCGAGACGCCGAAGCTCCTCGAGCCGGGGCGACCCTACCGCTACGAGCTCGACCTCTGGGCCACGAGCTACCTGCTCTCGCCCGGGGACCGGCTCCGGCTGGACGTCACGAGCAGCAACTTCCCGCGCCTCGCACGGAACCTGAACACCGGCGAGCCCTTCGCGCAGGGGACGGAGTGGGTGGTCGCCGAGCAGGCGGTGCACGTCGACGCGGCGCGCCCCTCCCATCTCGTGCTGCCCATCGTGCCCCGCTGAGCGGGGGCCGGCCTCCGGGAGGACCGACATGAAGAGCAGGCTTCGTCCCATCGCCATGCTCCTCGCCGGCATGCTCTGCGCCGCGGCGGCCGCCGCGGAGCCGGCCCCGGAGGCCTACTCCTTCTCCGGCGTCCCCTTGCCGCGGCCCGAGGTGGCGGTGGAAGTCCGCGCCGAGACCTACGAGCGGATCGCCGAGCTCGAGGCGAAGGCCGCGAAGACCGAGGAGGACTTCCTGACGCTCGGCTACCTCTACGTGGAGGTCGGCCGGTTCCAGGGCGCCATCGACGCCTACGGTCGCGGCCTCGAGGCCCATCCCGACTCCTTCCGCCTGCTTCGTCATCGCGGGCATCGCTACCTCAACACGCGGCAGCTCGAGCGGGCGCGGGCGGATCTCGAGCGGGCCCGCGTGCTGCTCGAAGCCGAGGACGATCCTGCCGTGCCGGAGTACCGGCTCTCGGGAACGGCCTTCGGGACCTACGAGCACTGGATCTGGTACCACCTCGGACTCTACCGCTACCTGACCGGCGACCCGGGCGGCGCCGCCGAGGCCTTCCGCCGTTGCGTGGACACCGCGACGCAGGATTCCTTCCGGGTCGGCGCCACGGACTGGCTGTGGAACAGCCTCCAGAAGGCCGGTCGGCCGGAGGAGGCGGCGGCCGCGCTCGCCGCACTTCCGGACGAGCTCGACGTGCCCGACGGCTATCCCTACCTGCAGCGCATCCGCGTCTATCGCGGCGAGCTCGATCCGATGACGCTTCTCGACCTGGACGAGCCCGGAAGCGAGTGGACCGGGCGCGACGTCACGCTCGGCTACGGGATCGCGCACTGGCTCCGCCTGCAGGGCGATGCGGCCCGGGCCGAGCGCATCCACGCGCACATCCTTGCCTCCGACGCCTGGAACCTCTGGGCGTACGTCGCGACCGAGCGCGAGCAGGCGGAACGCTGAAGGTCCGAGGGCTCGGAGGGTGTCTCCGAGACGCCCGCCTGCTGCGACGCCCCCTGGAACCCCCGGACGGCGTGGTGAGGCCCCCATCGAGCGGTCACCTGGCGACGGCCATGCTCCCACTCGCTGTGGCCCTCACGCCTTGTCCGGCAGCCCCGGGGTACGTCTCGCGACGGCGCGCATCATGTAGACACCCTCTCAGTTCCGCCGCAGGCGCGCGGACACGGCGATGGGCGTCGGGTAGCGGAGTACCACGAGGTAGGACGAGAGCAGGAACGTGGCGATGGCCGTCGCCTGGATCAGCGTGGAGGCGCGGGCGCCGAGGAGCCCCGCCTCCTCCGCCAGGTAGGCGACGAGCAGCGAGAACTCGCTGATCTGGCCGAGGCGGAAGCCCACCTCCCAGGCGAGCACGTTCTGCTCCTCGAAGCGGTGCAGGAGCAGGCGGAAGATCGCGGGCTTCGCCCCCAGCACGAGCGCCGTCAGGAACAGCGTCGGCAGCGCCACGGTGCCGAGGAGCCCGAGCTCGAAGCCGGCGCCGACCGTGAAGAAGAAGAGCACGAGGAAGAAGTCCCGCAGCGGCCGCAGGGACTCGGCGATGTACTGGGAGATCGGGCTCGTCGCCAGCGCCACGCCGGCCACGAAGGCCCCGATCTCCAGGGACAGGCCCGCGCGCGCCGCCGCCTCCGCCACGGCCAGGCACCAGCCGACGGCGAGCAGGAAGACGAACTCGTGGAACACGTCGAAGCGGCGCAGGAGCGGCAGCAGCACCCAGCGCACGAAGGCGAAGCACCCGGCCACCAGGACCGGCAGGGCGAGGAAGGGGAGCCAGGCGGGCGGGGGGCTGTCGAGCACGTCGGCCGTGGACTGCCCCGCGATGAGCAGCAGCAGCAGGATCGCGATCAGGTCCTGGAGCAGCAGCAGGCCCACCACGACCTCGCCCGTGTGCCGATGATGGAGCACCGTCGTCGGCAGCAGCTTGATGCCGATGATCGTGCTCGAGAACATCAGCGCGGCGCCGATCAGCGCCGCGTCGAGGTGGTCGAAGCCGAACAGCCGACCGGCCCCGTAGCCGAGCAGGGCGAAGCTCGCCGAGCTCGCGAGCCCCACCAGCAGCGTCTCCCGCAGCGTGCGCACGAGCTTCGACGGCTGCATGTCGAGGCCGAGCAGGAACAGCAGGAAGATGATCCCGATCTCGGCGATCTCGGCGAGGAAGGCGGGGTCGCCCACCCAGCCGAGCCCCGACGGCCCGAGGATCGCGCCCACGGCCACGTAGGCGACGATGAGCGGCTGACGCGTGTAGAGCGCCGCCGTCGCGAGCACGGCGGCGCCCGCGAAGATCAGGAAGAACGACGTGACGAGGTGGCCGCTCGCCATCGGGGCTCCGGTCGCCGGGTGCGGAAAGGGGGAACGGGGTGTGCGGTGGCCGCACGTGTCTCCCGATCATCCCACAGGGGCGCGGGCCGCTGCAGGCGGGACCGGTGGGGCGATCGGGCGGCCCGGCGCCGCCCCTCAGACCGCCTGGCGCGAGCGGGTGGCGAGGGCGGCCTCGCGGCTGCGGACGTCGGGCTGGTAGTGGCGGCCGGGACCGGCGTGCAGCACCGAGAGCGTGTCGAGAGCACCGCGCGGGTCCTCGTCCGGCGGCAGCAGGTAGCTGTCGAAGCCGCAGCGGTGCAGGTAGACGAGCTGGTCGCGCCGCACGTCCCCGAGGGCCCGGAGCTCGCCGGTCCAGCCGAGCCGCGTGCGCAGGAGCACGGCGCTCGAGAGGGGACGGCCGTCCGCGGCGGCGGGGAAGTGCAGGGCCACCAGCGCGAGACCGCCGAGGGCGCCGGCGAGGGCCTCGGGCTCCTCGTCGACGGCGAGCCACACGCCCGTGCGGCCGCGGAGCGCGCGCAGCCGCTCGCCGTGGGCGAGCCAGCTGGCGAGCGGGACGATGCGGTCGCCGGCGGGCAGGGCCGTCGGGTCCTCCACCGGCTCGCGCAGCCAGGTCCAGCCGTCGGGGACCCGGCGCCCGTCAACGATCAGTGCGGCCATGGAGATGCTCCCGGAACGGTTCGACGCCGATGCGGCGCACGCAGTCGATGAAGCGCTCGCCGGGCGCGCGTCGGGCCCGGTAGAGCTCGAGGAGGTCCTCGAGGACGTCGGGGACCTCCGCGCGGGCGACCGACGGGCCGAGGATCGTGCCGAGGGCCGCGTCGGCGGTCGCGTCCCCGCCGATGGAGATCTGGTAGAACTCCTCGCCCTTCTTGTCGACGCCGAGGATCCCCACGTGTCCGACGTGGTGGTGTCCGCAGGCGTTCATGCAGCCGGAGATGTTCAGGTGCAGCTCGCCGAGGTCCTCGAGCCGGTCGAGGTCGGCGAAGCGGCGCTGGATCGCCTCGGCCACGGGGATGGACTTGGCATTGGCCAGGGAGCAGAAGTCGCCCCCGGGGCAGCAGATGAGGTCGGCCACGGTGCCCACGGTGGGTTCCGCCAGGCGCTCCTCCCGCGCCGCGCGCCAGAGCGCGGGCAGGGCGTCCTGGCGCACGTGCGGCAGGATGAGGTTCTGCTCGTGGGCGACCCGGATCTCGCCGTGGCCCCAGCGCTCGGCCCAGTCCGCGACCGCGTCCATCTGCTCGTCCGTGCAGTCCCCGGGGGCGACGCCCGTGTACTTCAGGGGCAGGACGACGCTCGCGTAGCCGGGCATCCGGTGCGGGCGGACGGCGTTGCGGTGCCAGCGGGCGAAGGCCGGATCCTCGGCGAGTGCCGCGCGCAGCGGGGCGGGGTCGTCCTCCAGGGCCTCGAAGGCGGGCAGCAGGAAGCGTTCCGCGATGCGGTCCACGTCCTCCCGGGAGAGGGTCTCCGGCCCCCCCGCGAGCTGTGCCCATTCGTCCTCCACGCGGCGCGCGAAGCCCTCGGCACCCAGGGCCCGCAGGAGGATCTTGATGCGCGCCTTGTACTTGTTGTCCCGGCGCCCGTAGCGGTTGTACACGCGCAGGATCGCCGTGAGGTAGGTGATCAGGTCCGTCCAGGGCAGCCCCGCGCGGACGCGGCTGCCGATCTGCGGCGTGCGGCCGAGGCCGCCGCCCACGAAGACGTCGAAGACCACCTCGCCGCTCGCGTCCCGCCGGGCGTCGAGGCCGATGTCGTGGAAGCGGGCGGCGACCCGGTCCTCCTCGGCGCCGTTGACGGCGATCTTGAACTTCCGCGGCAGCCAGTCGAACTCCGGATGGGCCGTGGACCACTGGCGGAGGAGCTCGCACCAGGGGCGCGCGTCGACGCGCTCGTCCCGCGCGGCGCCGGAGAACTGGTCGGCGGTCACGTTGCGGATGCAGTTGCCGCTGGTCTGGATCGCGTGCATCTGCACCGTGGCCAGCTCCGCGAGGATGTCGGGGACTTCCTCGAGGCGCGGCCAGTTGAACTGGAGGTTCTGGCGCGTGGAGAAGTGCCCGTAGCCCTTGTCGTAGTGACGGGCCACGTGGGCGAGCAGGCGCAGCTGGCGCGCCGAGAGCGTCCCGTAGGGAATCGCCACGCGGAGCATGGGTGCGAGGCGCTGGAGGTAGAGGCCGTTGCGCAGCCGCAGGTGCTTGAAGGCCTCCGCGTCGAGCTCGCCGGCGAGGTGCCGCGCCGTCTGGTCGCGGAACTGCGCGACGCGGTCCTCGACCACCTGCTGGTCGAAGGCGGCGTACTGGTACACGGGCTCCCTCCGTCAGGGGGGCGGATCGGCTGCGCACACTAGCAGCCGCCCCGACGGGCCCGAACGATCGATTCGTGCTTTGGTTAGAACGGCGGGCCGGAAAGCGCTGGACGCGCCGCGCGACGGTTTCCTACACTCCGCGCGCCCCAGTTACCCGACACGGAGAGCCAGTGATGCAGGACGAGAGTTCCGGAGCCGGCGATGCCCCCGAGCAGGGCACGAAGTACTGGCCCGACGAGAAGGTCGATGCGATCTGCGCGGCCGTCGTCTTCACCTGCCTCACGCTCGCCGCGCTCTGGTACGTGATGACCGGCTGACCCGCTCAGCCGCCGGCGGCCCGCGCCTCCAGCCGCGCCGTCGGCGGGGTCTTCAGATCCCACACCAGCCCCAGCCGTTCGAGCCCCCGCAGCACCCACCAGGTCGCGTCCGGTTGCCACCAGAAGAGCCCGTGGCGGGCGGAGTTCGGGAACCGGTGGTGGTTGTTGTGCCAGCCCTCTCCCAGGGCGAGCAGCCCCACGAGGAAGTGGTTCCGGCTGGCGTCGTCGGTCTCCCAGAGTCGCCCACCCCAGCGGTGGCAGACCGAGTTCACGGCGAAGGTCACGTGCCAGGTGAGCACCGTGGTCAGGAACAGGCCGACCACGAGCATCTGTGCGCCGGAGGTCCCGAGCGCCGGCCAGGCCGCGTTCAGGCCGGCCCCGAGGGCATAGAGCACCGCGGCCTGGGCCAGGATCAGCAGCACGTAGTTCCGCTGCAGCCAGCGCAGCTCCGGGGCCCGCGCCACGTCGCGGGCGTAGCTGCCCTGTTCCCGGAAGGCCTCCGGTTCGAGCATCCAGCCGACGTGCGCGTGCCAGAGTCCGCGTGTGACCGGGGAGTGCACGTCCCCCTCGCGGTCCGTGTCCCGGTGGTGCGCCCGGTGGTGCGCGACCCACCAGAGGGGACCGCCCTGGATCGCCAGCACACCGGCGAGGCTCAGGAGGAAGCGCAGCGCGCGGGAGGTGCCGAAGGAGCGGTGGGCCAGGAGCCGGTGGTAGCCCGCGGTGATGCCGAGGGCGCGGATCAGGGAGAGGGGAATCGCGACGGCCAGGGTCACGGCGCTCACGCCGGTCCAGAACACGGCGAGGCTGCCGAGATGGAAGCCGAGCATCACGATCGCGACCACGAGGACGGCGAGCCGGAGTTCGGGGCGGACGGCGGTGCGCGTGGTCACGGGTCTTCTCCTGCGCAGGGTTCGCCGCCCGGGATGCACCGGACGGCGCCGGACGTCGCACGCGGCCGCAGCCTCAGGCGGCCGCCTGGAGCACCAGCCGGACGACCACCACGAGCACGAGCACGAACAGCACCGTGAAGATCACGCCGGCGACGATGAAGGGCCCGGCGCGACCGTGGGAGAAGTCGCGCTCCTTGTTCGCCCGGCTCTGCACGCCGATGGCCGCGGCCAGGGTGCTGAGCACGATGGTCCAGAAGCTGACCCTGCCGGGCGGCGCTTCGCCGTCCTGCGCGTCGGGTCGGTCCTGGGTCCGGGTGTCGTTCATGAACGGCTGACGCTTCGTCTGGGCTGCGACCGGGTGCTGCGGGGTGCATGGTACCGCCCCGGGCGCCGGGACCCCAAGCAAGCTGCCGGTGGCCACCCGCGGCGGCGGTTCCCGTGCCTGCCGGCGCCGCGGCGCATCGTCGCGCTCAGGCGCCGGCGGCGTCGTCCCTGCGCTCCGCCGGATCGTAGGCCAGGTTCGGTGCGAGCCAGCGCTCGACCTCCGCCAGCGGCTCGCCCTTGCGGGCC
>JAZBPF010000425.1:0-2239 GCA_036351515.1 Pseudomonadales bacterium
ACTTCGCGTCGCGGCCGCCCCAGACGGTCTCGTGCTCGGGCATGGGCGTGCGCATGGAGGCGGGGCAGTTCGCCTCCAGCCAGGCGCGCACCTCGGCGCGGAAGTCCTCGAGGCTGCCCGTGTCGCGTACAGCTTCGGCCATGACGGCTCCCACCGATTCCGGGTTGTTCACGGGAGGGATTCTAAGGGCGAACCGGCGCCTCGCGCACCTGCGCCACCGGATCCGGCCGGCTCTCGATCGCAAGCTGGCTGTCGAGGGCCCCCTGCTATAGTCCGGGGGTCGCAGGAGAGGGGAGCGCAATGACCGAGACGGACACCCGCTACTTCCGCGAAGTGCTCGGCCACTTCGCCACGGGCGTCGTGGTCGTCACGGGGATCTGGCGGGACGTGCCCGTTGGGTTCTCGGCGCAATCCTTCGTCTCCCTTTCGCTGGATCCGCCACTGGTGGCGGTCTGCCCCGCCCGCACTTCCTCGACCTGGCCGCGCCTGCGCGAGACGGGGCGCTTCTGCGTGAACGTCCTCCGGGACGACCAGCGCGCTCTCTGCCAGACCTTCGCGCGCAGCGGGATCGATCGCTACGAGGGGGTGGACTGGAGGCCCGGTGTCACGGGCTCTCCCGTGCTCGCGCAGGCGCTCGCCTGGGTGGACTGCGAACTGGAAGCGGAACACGAGGGTGGCGACCACGTCATCGCCGTGGGCCGGGTTCGAGATCTCGGGGTCCGCGACGGTTCGAGGGGCCCGCTCTTGTTCTTCCGGGGAGGCTACGGGGGCTTCGCCTCCGCGGACGGGTGACGGACGCCGCCAGGGGGCGGCCACGAGGGGGAGAGACGAGCGATGACCCTGCACACGCGGATCTGTGACCTGCTCCAGATCGAGGTGCCCATCCTGCTGGCCGGCATGGGGGGCGCCAGCACGCCGGAGCTCGCGGCGGCGGTCTCCAACGCCGGCGGGCTCGGGGTGCTCGGTGCCGCCGGCTGCGGTCCGAAACAGCTCCGGGAATGGATCCGGCGCACGCGGGAGCTGACCGATCGACCCTTCGGTGTGGACACGCTCCTGCCGGCTTCCGTGCGCCGGGCCCGCGAGCAGGCTCAGGCCGGCGACGGGCCCCGCCCAGCGGACCAGCTGCCGGAGCTGCGGGCCTTCGCGGAGCGCTTCATGGAGGAGGCCGGTCTCGAGCCGATGGACGCTGCGGCGCTGCAGGAGCGGCGCGATCCGGACGAGCCGATTCCGCTCTCCGCCGAGTTCTTCGAGCAGCAGATGGAAGTGGTCTGCGAGGAGAAGGTCCCGCTCTACGTGTCCGGCCTCGGGAACCCGGGGCCGTGGATGGAGCGTCTGAAGGCGAATGGAACTCGCGTCGGGGCCGTCGTCGGCAAGGTGAAGCACGCCGTGCAGGTGAAGTCCTCGGGCGTGGATTTCATCGTGGCCCAGGGTCACGACGGTGGCGGTCACAATTCCCCGATCGGCACCATGGCGCTCATCCCCCAGGTGGTCGATGCGGTGGGAGGGCTGCCCGTGCTCGGAGCCGGCGGCATCGCGGATGGCCGGGGGGTGGCAGCGGCGCTCATGCTGGGCGCCGAAGGTGCCTGGATCGGTTCTGCGTTCCTCGCGTCGAACGAGGCGGGCATTCACGATTTCCAGAAGCAGGCGATCGTCGACGCCGCGGAGGATGGCACGACCATTTCCCGTGCCGTGACGGGCAAGCCCGCACGGATCATCCGCAGCCTGTGGACGGACTACTGGGTTCGCGAGCACCGGGACCCACTGCCCATGCCGTTCCAGGGGATGATCGCCTCCCCGGTGCTGGCGGCGGCCAACCGCGCCGGTCGGGGGGACGTGAACCCGGGCTTCGCGGGTCAGGGGATCGGCATGGTTCGGGCGGTTCGACCGGCAGGCGAGATTCTCCGTGCGCTGGCGGCAGGCGCAGAGGAGGCGCTGGGACGCCTCGCGACGCAGAATCCGAATTGAGGGTGGAGAACAGGTCCGTCCACGGACGAGCGGCCCGACGGGGAGACGGGTGGCGCTCGCCCGCCTCTTCCTGGTGCAACAGTCGATGGTAGCGTTTCCGTTTGCCGTCCTACGGCCTCTTCGGCCGGCCGCGAAGATGGATTCCCACTCGCGCCGCTCTGACTCGACGCGACTCACCGGCTTCTGATCGATGAACTATCGCCCCGACATCGATGGGTTGAGAGCCGTCGCCGTGACTTCGGTTCTCCTCTATCACTTCGGTGTGCCTGGCTTC
>JAZBPF010000426.1:0-2264 GCA_036351515.1 Pseudomonadales bacterium
GCTCCGCTGCGCACGCTGCTCTGCCTCGTGCTCGTGCTGGCCGCACCGCTGCCGCGCGCCGCCGAGGACGACGCCCTCGCCTCCCCCGAGGTCCGCCGCCTCCTCGACCGCATCGAGCACCGCGCCCGGCTCATGCCCGCCGTGGCGCGCTGGAAGTGGCACGCGCAGCGGCCGGTCACCGATCCCGCGCGGGAGGCGGCGGTCCTCGAGGCGGCCGCCGCCGAGGCGCGCGCGGCGGGGCTCGAGGCCGCCGGCGCGATCGCCTTCGTGGACGCGCAGATGGCCGTCGCCCGGGACGTGCAGGAGGCGCGCTTCGCCGCCTGGCGGGCGGGGGATCCGCCGCCCCCGGACGGCCCGGAGCTGGTCACGGAGCTGCGCCCGGCCATCGGCGCGGTCACCGCCGCGATCCTCGCCGAGCTGCCGGCGGTCCTGCCGCTCCTCGCGGACGCGGAGGCGCCGCTCGCGGCAGCACTCGGGGAACGGCTGCATCCCCTCGGGGCCGGGCCGGAGAGCACCGCCGCCCTGGCACGAGCGCTCGCGTCCCTGCGCCCGGCCACGATCCCGCCTCCGGGCCTCGACGCCGTGCGCGAGCGCGGCGAGCTGCGCGTGGGGACCACCGGTGACTACGCGCCCTTCAGCGTCGGCGAGGGCGAGACCCTCGCCGGCATCGACGTGGACCTCGCCCGCGACCTCGCCGAGGCCCTCGGCGTCTCCGTGCGCTTCGTGCCGACGAGCTGGCCGACGCTGCTGGACGATCTCCTCGCCGGGCGCTTCGACGTCGCCCTGAGTGGCGTCAGCCGGACCCTCGCCCGGGCCCGCGTCGCGGACTTCTCCGAGCCCTACCACGTCGGCGGCAAGACCCCGATCGTGCGCTGCACGGACAGGGCGCGCTTCACCAGTCTCGAGGCCATCGACCGCCCGGGCGTGCGCGCGATCGTGAACCCCGGCGGCACCAACGAGGCCTTCGCCCGGGAACGGCTCGCGCAGGCGGAGCTGCGCGTGTTCCCGGACAACCGCCGCGTGTTCACGGAGATCGCCGAAGGCCGCGCCGACGTCATGTTCACCGACGCCATCGAGGTGCGCCTGCAGAGCGCCCTCGATCCACGCCTGTGCCCCGCCCTGCCCGGGCGGACCCTCACCTACGCCGAGAAGGGCGTGCTCCTGCGCCGCGACGCGGACGGCGCCCTGCTCCGCTTCGTGAATCTCTGGCTCGCCCAGCGCCGCGGCGACGGCACCCTCGAGCGCGTCTTCGCGAAGCACCTCGCGCCGGCGGCGGAGTGAGGTTTCTGCCCTGCGCGTCGACCCGCCACTGTGGGAGCAGACTTCAGCCGCGACTGCAGCGCCCGGCCTCGCAGTCGCCCGGTACGCCGGAGCGGCTGAAGCCGGCTCCCACAACGAGCACGTCGACACCCACTGTGGGAGCGGACTTCAGTCGCGACTGCTCCGGCCGGGCCAGTCCGTCGCCGCTGAAGCCGGCTCCCACAAGGAGCGCGTCGACAACTCCACTGCGCAGCCGACTTCAGTCGCGACGGCAGCGCACAGCTCCGACGTCGCCGCTGAAGCGGACTCTCACAACGGGCGCGTCGACACGCCACTGTGGGAGCAGACTTCAGTCGCGACTGCGGTGCCCGGCCCCGTCGTCGCCCGGTGCGCCGGAACGGCTGAAGACGGTTCTCACGGGGAGCGCGTCGGCACCCATGGTGGGAAGCCGACGCAGTCGGCGATCGCGGGCTCAGGGACGCCCGGCGACGCTCATTCCGGATCGCGATCCCCGACCGCCTCCGGCGCATGCGGAACGGCCTCGCCCCGCAGGAACGCAGCGAGCATGGCGTTCACGAGTTCCGGATCATCCTGCTGCACCCAGTGCGAGGCGTGCGGGAGGTAGCGCACCGTGAGCGGCGTGACGTGCGCCTCCGTGCCCCAGGTCGTGGCCTTGCACAGCGCCACGTCCTGCTCGCCCCAGACGAGGAGCGTCGGCGTCTCGATGCGCGGGTAGCCGAGCTTCGCCTGGCGGCGCGCACCGCCGCCGAGCACGAGCGCGCGGTAGTAGTCGATCATCGCCTTGAGCGCGCCGGGCTGCGCCGCGTTCTCGGCGAACACCCGCGCGTCCTCCGGCCCGATCCGCCCCTGCGCCACCGTCCCCTCGGCGAAGATGCGCCCGATCCCTTCCGCCCCGCGGCGCCCGAGGAGCTTCTCGGGCAGCACCGGGAGCTGGAAGAACCCCGCGTACCAGGAGCGGCGCCGCTGCTCCGGGTTGTCCCGCA
>JAZBPF010000427.1:0-2180 GCA_036351515.1 Pseudomonadales bacterium
CGTGCTGCGCAGGTGGCCGACGTGCATCTCCTTGGCGAGGTTCGGCGAGGAGTAGTCCACGACCACGCGCGGGGCGTCGGCCGCGGGGGCACGCGGGGCGAGGACCTCCTCGCCGAGCCGCGCGAGGCGGTCGGCCAGGAAGCCGTCGGCGAGGGTGACGTTCAGGAAACCGGGCCCGGCGATCTCCACCCGGGCGGCGAGGTCGTCCAGCTCCGCGGCGGCGAGCACCGCCTCGGCCAGCTCCCGGGGCTTGCGCCCCAGGCGCTTGGCCGCGCCCATGACGCCGTTGGCCTGGTAGTCGCCGAACTCGGGCCGCGCCGCCGTCGCCACGGCCGCGGGGGTGTCCTCCGGCGCGCCGGCGGCCACGAGGGCCCGGCGCAGGCGGGTCTCGAGGAGTGCTCGGATCGTTTCGGTCACGGGGCGCGCGTTCCCGGCGGACTTGGAAGGCGCGCGATGATAGCGGCCGGGAGCAGTGCCGTCAGCCGCCGACCCGCTCCACCTCGAGGATCGTGATCGGCTCGAGGGGCACGTCGCGCATGCCGTCGCGCACGCCGGTCTCCACGAGGGAGATGGCGTCCACCACCTCCATGCCCTCCACGACGCGGCCGAAGACCGTGTAGCCCGGGCGCGTGCCGTCGGCGTCCAGGTGCGCGTTGTCGGAGACGTTGACGAAGAACTGGGCGTCGGCGCTGTCGGGATCGCGGCGCCGGGCCATGGCGAGGGTCCCCCGGAGGTTGCGGGCCCCCCCGACGGACTCGTTGGGCACCGTGCCGGCGGGCTCCCGATAGGCGAGGTCCGCCTCGTAGCCGCCGGTCTGGATCATGAAGTCCGGGATCACGCGGTGGAAGACGAGGCCCTCGTAGAAGCCCCGGTCCACGTAGCGCAGGAAGCTCTCGACGGTGCGCGGCGCCTCCCCGGGCCAGAGCTCGACGGTGAAGGCGCCGGCGGAGGTCTCCAGGCGCACCCGCGGCGCGTCCTCGGCGCCCCGGCTCGCGCCGGGGGCCAGGAGCAGGAGGACCAGGGCGAGGCGCCCGAGCGTACGGAAGCGGGTCATTGCGGTCTCCTCACATGACGCCGTAGGCGATCATCGCCGCGGCCACCTTCTCGAAGCCGGCGATGTTCGCGCCCTTGAAGTAGTCCACGTGGCCGTCCTGGGCCGTGCCGTGCTCCACGCACTGGTCGTGGATGCGGCGGATGATCTCCCGGAGCCGCACGTCCACCTCGGCGGCGGTCCACTGCAGGCGCAGGCTGTTCTGGCTCATCTCCAGCCCCGAGACCGAAACGCCCCCGGCGTTGGCCGCCTTCGACGGGGCGTGGAGCAGCTCGCGGCAGGCGGTGATGGTGCGGATCGCCGCGGGCGTCGTGGGCATGTTCGCGCCCTCGGCGATGCCCCGGCAGCCGTTGCGCACCAGGGTCTTCGCGTCCTCCTCGTCGATCTCGTTCTGCGTCGCGCAGGGGAAGGCGAGGTCGCAGGGTACGGCCCAGGGGGCCTTCCCTTCGTGGTACTCGGCGTCGAACTCGCGCGCGTACTCGGAGATGCGGCCCCGGCGCCGGGACTTCAGGTCCATGACCCACTGCAGCTTCTCCGGCGTGACGCCGGCGGGGTCGTGGACGAAGCCGCCCGAGTCCGACAGGGTCACGACCTTGCCGCCGAGCTGCAGGAGCTTCTCGGCGCAGTAGGTGGCGACGTTGCCCGACCCGGAGATCACGCAGGTGCGGCCCTCGATGGCCTCCCGGTGGTGGGCCAGCATCGCCTCCATCATGTAGACGACGCCGTAGCCCGTCGCCTCGGCGCGCATGTGGCTGCCGCCGAAGGACAGGCCCTTGCCCGTGAGCACGCCCTCAAAGCGGTTCACGAGGCGCTTGTACTGGCCGAAGAGATAGCCGACCTCGCGCGCGCCGACGCCGATGTCGCCCGCCGGCACGTCCGTGTCGGGCCCCACGTGCCGGAACAGCTCGGTCATGAAGGCCTGGCAGAAACGCATGACCTCGCGATCCGACTTGCCCTTCGGGTTGAAGTCGGAGCCGCCCTTGCCGCCGCCCATGGGCAGGCCCGTGAGGCTGTTCTTGAAGACCTGCTCGAAGGCGAGGAACTTCAGGACGCTCTGGTTCACGGACGGATGGAAGCGGATGCCGCCCTTGTAGGGGCCGATGGCGTTGTTCTGCTGGACGCGGTAGCC
>JAZBPF010000428.1:0-8111 GCA_036351515.1 Pseudomonadales bacterium
CCGGGCCGCCTCGATCCGGACCCGGATCCCGACGGCGCCCCGGGCAGCGGGGGCTCCCCGGTGATCCTCGCGAACCTCTCGGGCTTCCCGGACCTGATCGTGCCGGCGGGCTTCACGGGCAGCGGCCTGCCGGTGACGCTCTCCTTCCTCGGGCCGGCCTTCTCGGAGCCGCGACTCCTCGCCCTCGGCTACGCCTTCGAGCAGCGCACGCGGGCCCTGCGCCTGCCGGTGACGACGCCGCCGCTGCCGGGAGAGGCGCTCGAGTGACCCGGGTCAGCCGGCGGGCATCACCAGCGCCGTCTGGGTGACGCGGGCCACGAGGCCGTCGGGCTCGTAGCACTCGGCGGAGACGAGGCCCCGGCCCCGGGCGGAGGCCTCGTTGCGGGCGAGCATGCCGATCCAGGTGCCGGTCGGCGGCCGGAGCACGTGGAGCGAGATGTCCGCGTTGATGAAGCCCACGCGGCCGTCCGCCGTGTCGAGGCGCCGCTGTCCGACGCCGTTGGCGAAGTCCGAGACCGCGGCGAGATGCACCGTCGGGGACAGGGGCACGCCGGGCGCGAGGTCCAGCGGCAGGTGCAGCCACCCCTCACCGCGGCCGGCGCCGTGGAACCAGGCGCTGTGGCGGACCCGGAGCCGGTGGTGGAGCCCGTCCTCGCCGGGCAGCGCCCGCCCCGTCCGCTCGGCCACGGCGCCGGCGAGGCTGTGCTCGTCGAGCCCCTCGCGCGGGGGCAGCGGGCAGGCGGGCGGGATCACCTCCTCCGGCAGCGGCTGCTCGTCCCCGTGCACGGCCGTCGCCCGGACGAGCTCCGTGTCTCCGGCCGCGAGCACCGCCTCCTGCACGAGCAGCCTGCGCCCGGCCCGCAGCGTGCGCACGGACACCTCGAGGGGCGCCGAGGGCACCGGGCGGAACAGGTCCAGGGTGAGGCGGGCCAGGGGGAAGCGTCCGTCCGCACCCGCCTCCAGCTGGTGCGCGAGGAGCGCCGCCGGCGCGCCGCCGTGCAGCGCCGTCCCCCAGGGGCCGGTCGCCGCCGGGGTCGGCACCCAGGCGGCGCCGTCGCGGGTGTAGATCGAGTCGGGCATGGTGGACTCCGCTGCGCGCGAGGGCGGCGCGGGAGCATACCCGGTGGGCCGCCCGGTAGTGCTAATGCACGCGAATCAATACACTTCGGGCACGCGGGAACCGTCAGAGGAGAGACCCCATGGACTTCCAGGACACGCCCGAGGAAGCCGCATTCCGGGCCGAGGTCCGCGCCTTCCTGGACCAGCACGCGAAGCTGCGCACCTCGAGCACGGAATCCGCCTACGAGGGCGCGCGCACGGACGCCGAGCGCGTGGCGATCGCCAAGCGCTGGCAGGCCACGCTCGCCGAGCACGGCTGGGCCTGCATCGCCTGGCCGCAGGAGTACGGCGGCCGGGGCGCCACGCCGATCCAGAGCGTGATCTGGAACCAGGAGGTCTCCCGCTACGTCACCCCCGACGGCCTGTTCATCATCGGCCAGGGCATGTGTGCGCCGACGCTCATGGCCTACGCGACGGAAGCGCAGAAGCAGCACCACCTGCCGCGCATCGCCTCCGGCGAGGAGGTGTGGTGCCAGCTGTTCTCCGAACCCGTGGCAGGCTCGGACCTCGCGGGCATCAAGACCCGCGCCGTGCAGGACGGGGACGACTGGGTCGTCAACGGCCAGAAGGTCTGGACCTCCGGTGCCCACTATTCCGACTGGGGCATCCTCATCACGCGCACCGACCCCTCCGTGCCCAAGCACAAGGGGCTCACCATGTTCTTCCTGGACATGAAGACGCCCGGCGTGGAGGTGCGCCCGATCCAGCAGATCAACGGCAACCGGGACTTCAACGAGGTCTACTTCACGGACGTGCGCATCCCGGACAGCCAGCGCCTCGGTTCGCCGGGCGAGGGCTGGAAGGTGGCCCTGGTGACGCTCATGAACGAGCGTCTCGCCGTCGGCGGGGGCCTCTCGAACACGGTGCTCGACGTCTTCCGCGCCGCGCAGCAGGTGGACCTCGAGGACGCGCCGGCGATCCGCGACCGCGCCGTGCGCGAGAAGCTCGCCGACTGGTACTGCCGGGAGATGGGCCTGAAGTACACGAGCTACCGGATGATCACGGCGCTCTCGAAGGGCGAGGATCCCGGCCCCGAGGCCTCCATCAGCAAGGTCGTCGTCGCCGCCAACAACAACGAGAGCGCGAACTTCGCCCTCGACCTGCAGGACTACGGCGGCATCCTCGACGACGAGGAACTCTCCGGCTTCGGCAACCAGTTCCAGCGCCAGTTCCTGCGCTCACCGGCGAACCGCATCGAGGGCGGCTCCGACGAGATCCTCCGCAACATCATCGCCGAGCGCGTCCTCGGCATGCCCGCGGACATCCGGCCGGACAAGAACGTGCCGTTTGCCCAGGTGCCGCAAGGCACCGTGAAATGAAAACGCCGCAGGGCACCGTGAAACGAAAATGCCGCAGGGCACCGTGAAGTGACCCTCCGCCCGTGACCCTCCGCGCTCTCGCCGCCCTCGCCGCCGTCGCCGTGCTCCTGCCGGCCCTCGCGGCGGCGGGGGCCGCGGAGGAACCGGCGAGCCCGCACTTCCGGGACGCCGACGCCGTCTCCTGGAAGACCAACGACTTCGCCGTGGCGCGGTGGAAGACCCTCGTCGGCGGCGATGAGGGCGGTCAACTCGACGACCCGGACGTGCGCTTCGGCCTCTGGGAACTGGCTCCCCGGGCCGTCTACCACGGCCATCGGCACGCGGCCCCGGAGCTCTATCACGTGCTCTCGGGCCGCGCGCGCTGGACCGTGGACGGCGAGGTCCGCGAGGTCGGCCCCGGCACCACGATCCGTACGCCCTCGGGGGCCGTGCACCGCATGGAGAACCTCGGCGACGAGACGCTCCGCGCCGTGTGGTTCTGGTGGGCGCCGGACGGACGCCGCGAGGTCTTCGACGGCGTCTACGAGTTCACGGAGCCGCCTCCGGCGGGCCCGACACCGGGCTTCGCCGCGCCGGGGCGGAGCCGGTCCCCGGACGACGGCACCCTGGCACCCGCCGACGCCGCCCTCGCGGTGCTCGATGCGTTCATGGCCGCCTTCAACGCCCGGGACCTCGAGGCCTGGGAGGCGACCTGTCACTTTCCCCACTTCCGCATGGCCGACGGCGCGCTGACGATCCTGCCGGCCGCTGGCGAGCGCTCCCCCGCCCTCTTCGACGCGCTGGCGGCGACCGGCTGGCACCACAGCGCCTGGCTCTCCCGCGAGGTGGTACAGGCCGGGCCGGACAAGGTCCACGTCGCCGTCGAGTTCGCGCGCTATCGGGCCGACGGCTCGGAACTGGCGCGCTACGCGTCGCTCTACGTGGTCACGCGGGAGGGCGGACGCTGGGGCATCCGCGGGCGCTCGAGCTTCGCGCCCTGACGGGGGCAGGGACCGCCGAGGGAGGGGACAGGCATGGGGGACAGGACGGGGCGGACCGGCGTCGACCGACGCACCTTCCTGCGCTGGCTCGCCGCGAGTCCGCTCCTCGCCGCGCTGCCCGCCCGGGAGCTCGCGGCGGCGATCACCGACGTGGCGCCGACCCGGCTCCTGGAGGCACTCGTCGCCTCGGCGCGGGAGGCGCTCGACGTCTTCGACCTGCAGCGGGTCGCGCAGGCGCGCATGCCGCCGGCGCACTTCGGCTACATCGAGACCGGCGTCGACGGGGAGCGCACCCGGGCGAACAACCGTGCCGCCCTCGAGCGCATCCAGCTGCGCGCCCGCCGCCTCGTGGACGTCTCGGAGCTCGACACGGGGGTCGAACTCTTCGGCCGGCGCTGGCCCACGCCCCTGGTGATCGCTCCCTGCGGCAGCCAGCGCGGCTTCCATGCGGACGGCGAACTCGCGACGGCCCGCGCCGCCGCGGCCCGGGAGCACCTGCAGGTGCTCTCCAACGTCTCCTCGACCGCGGTGGAGCAGGTGAACGCGGCCCGCGGGGAACCCGTGTGGTTCCAGCTCTATCCCCCGGCGGCGTTCGCGGACGTCCGCGCCCTCGTCCAGCGGGTGGAGGGCGCAGGCTGTCCCGTGATCGTGCTCACCGTGGACCTCAACGGCGGGAGCAACCGACTCACGCTCGCGCGCTGGAGCCGGAGCGATGCCCGCGACTGCGGCACCTGCCACGCGCCCGGCGGCCTCGCCGACCCCGTGAAACCCATGTATCGCGACCTCCCCGCCGGCGGCGCGATCGGCGGCTGGTCCTCCCTGACCTGGGATTTCGTCGCCCGTCTGCGGGAAGTCGTGCAGGGCAGGCTGGTGCTCAAGGGGCTGGTCACCCGCGAGGACGCCGCGCTCGCCCTGCGCCACGGCGTCGACGGGATCTGGGTGTCGAACCACGGCGGGCGGGCCGAGCCGAGCGGGCGCGCCACCATCGACGCGCTGCCGGAGGTCGTGGAGGCCGTGGGCGGCCGGGTCCCGGTGATCGTCGACAGCGGCTTCCGCCGGGGCGCCGACCTCTTCAAGGGCCTCGCCCTCGGCGCCGACGCGGTCGCCGTGGGGCGTCCCTACCTCTGGGGCCTCGGCGCCTTCGGCCAGGAGGGCGTGGAGCGCGCCCTCGAGATCCTCACGGACGAGCTGGCGATCACCATGGGAGCCGTCGGGACGCCCACGGTCGACCACATCGGCCCCGCCTCCCTCGCGCCCGGCTGACGATCGTCAGGCCGGCCGCATGGCACGCATCAGCCCCGCGAGTCGTTCGACCGCGGCGAGGGATTCGGCGGGGTCGAGGTTCTCGGCGTCGTTGCCGAAGTCGCCCTCGGCCCCCGCCTGCACCAGGAGACCGTCGCGCCGGGGGTAGACCGCGACGTTCCCGTCGCCGTAGCGGATGCCGTAGTCGACCTCCGGCTGCGGGATCAGCTTCGCCGTCTGGCCGCGGACCGGGCGCAGGCTGTCGTCCCCGAGGAGCGCGCGGGCGCCGTAGCCCGTGCAGTTCACGATCGTGCGTTCCGGCAGGTTCGCGAAGTCCTCCGGGCCCGCGAGTTCCGCCTCGACGATCGTCCCGCCACCGCGATGGAAGTCCTCCAGGAGCAGGCGGGCGTAGGCGCCGATGTTGAACATCATGAGCGGGCTGCGCCGTGCGTGCGCCACCGGGAAGGGATGCGACCCCGCGGGCAGGTCCACGGACCGGGGCGAGAGTTCGGGCGCGAGCGTGCGCGTGAAGCTCGGATAGTCGGGCTCGCCCGGCTCGCCGTGGCGCTCGCCGCCGAAGGGGTCGTCGGAGAGCTGGTAGATGTCGCGGTACTCCACCGGATGGCCCGGGAGCCCGAGCAGGGTCTGGAACCAGCGGTGGGAGGACCGCGCCATGCGCACCCAGTGCGGCGCGAAGGCCGCGCCGTAGGCGGCCGTGCAGATGCGCGACTCCGGCGACCAGACGCCGGTCGCGTAGGAGGAGCGCACGTAGGGCGGACGCTCCTTCGCGTAGATCGTCACCGCGAGTCCGGCGCGCTGCGCGAGGATCGCCGTGGTGAGACCGATGGCGCCGCAGCCGACCACCGCGATCCGGTCGGCGCCGGTCTCCTGCACGAGCGCGAGCGCCGTCGCTGCGCTGCCCCAGGACAGGGACCAGCCGCTGCCCCCGTGACCATAGTTGTGCACGACCTCCCGACGCCGGATGCGCTCGCGCTCGATGCGCGGACCCGCGTCCCGGAACGGCCGGGTGCAGACGTTCATGGCGATGATGCGATCCGGCGCCGCGTCGATGGGCGCGAGGGGCGGGACCGGGCGCAGCGGCGGTGCGGGGGCCTCGGCGGGCGCGACCTCCCGTGCGAAGCCGCCGAGCGGCAGCGCCGCCGCCCCGGCCAGCGCCGCCCCCAGGAACCGCCGTCGACTCGTGTCCGCCATGGTCGTCCTCCCTCGCAGTGACCCAGCGCGAACGATACGCGAAGCAGGATGCGGACCACTCCCCCGAAGCGGCAGGCCGGGGCCGATCCGCGCAGAATGGCACGTCCGACGCAGCCACCAGAGCATCGAGGAGGCCCCATGTCCACGTACCGCTCGCGTCCGTCGCTCGCAGCGCTCGCCCTGGCCGCCATCCTGGCCACCCCCCTGTCCGCCGGCGCCGACGAGGGCTGCGCCGCGGCGGAGGGATGCGCGGAGCCGGAGGAGATCCCGGAGCCGCTCCACTTCGAGAGCGAGCATCGCCTGCGCATGGGCGACACGGAGCTCGAGTACACCGCCCTCGCCGGCACCCTCGAACTCCAGGACGACGAGGAGAAGCCGATCGCGCACTTCGGCTACACCGCCTACCTGCGCAAGGGGGGCGACCGCACGGAACGCCCCGTGCTCTTCGCCTACAACGGCGGTCCGGGCTCCGCGTCCATGTGGCTGCACATGGGCATCCTCGGCCCGCAGCGCACCGTGATCGAGGATCTCGCGTTCACCACCGAAGGCCCCTTCCGACGCGTGCCGAACGAGCACAGCGTCCTCGACGTGGCGGACCTCGTGATGATCGATCCGGTCGGGACCGGCTTCTCCCGCGCCGTCGGCGAGGCCGAGGGGAAGGACTTCTGGGGCGTGGACGACGACATCGCCTCCGTCTCGGCCTTCATCGTCCGCTGGCTCACCGAGCACGGCCGCTGGGCCTCGCCGAAGTACCTGCTCGGGGAGAGCTACGGTGGCATCCGCTCCGGCGGCGTCGCCCATACGCTGCTGACCGAGCACAACGTGGCCCTGAACGGCGTGGTGCTCGTCTCGCCCTACATGGACTACGCCGCGGGCAACGCCGGGACCTCCATCGACCTGCCCTACGTGAACTATCTGACGACCTTCGCGGCCACGGCCTGGTACCACGAGACGGTCGAGGATCGGCCCGCGGACCTCGAGACCTTCGTCGCCGAGGCGGAAGCCTTCGCGCTCGACGCCTACGCGCCCCTGCTGCTGAAGGGCGCCCGTGCCACCGAAGCGGAGCGCGCCGCCGTGCTCGAGGGCATGGAGCGCTTCACGGGCATCGACGCGGACTTCTGGGACCGCGCGAACCTGCGCATCGACGAGGGCACCTTCGCCAAGGAGCTCCTGCGCGACCGACGGAAGGTGGTCGGCCGCATCGACGCCCGCTACGTCGGCGACGGCATCGACCACATCGACGACCGCTTCGAGTACGACCCCTTCTTCCCCGCGATCGGTCCCGCCTTCGTGGCCACCTTCAACGACTACTACCGGGAGGCGCTCGGCGTGAAGACCACCCGCGAGTACGTCACCTCGGCGGGGCTCTGGGCGGACTGGGAGCAGGCGCACCGGGAACCCGGCGACTCCCGGCCGACGCCAGTCCCGAACACGGGCGTCGACCTCGCCCATGCCATGCAGCAGAACCCGAAGCTGCGCCTGCTCGTGCTGCAGGGCTACTACGATCTCGCCACGCCGCTCGGCGCGACCCGGTATTTCCTCGACCACATGGACCTGGCGCCGCGCCAGCGCGGGAACGTCACGCTCGAGCTCTTCGAGGCCGGACACATGATGTACGTCCATCCCGAGTCCATGCCCCGCTTCGCGACGGCGCTGCGCGCCTTCGTGCGGGGCGATGACTGAGCGCGCCGGCGGGCGGGTCCGCCGGCTCGCCGAGGCGGACTGGGCCCTCGCCCGGGACCTGCGCCTGTGCGCCCTGGCGGACGCTCCCGACGCCTTCGCGGCGACGCTGGCGGACGAGCGCGGCTTCCCCGAGGCGCGCTGGCGCGGCCGGCTCGCGCGCGAGGACGCGGCCACCTTCGTCGCCCTGCACGCGGATCGGCCCTCGGGCATCGTGGTCGGCGGCCCCTTCGACGACGGGGCCGGGCTGTTCTCGCTCTGGGTGGCGCCGGCGGCCCGCGGCCACGGCCTCGGCGCCGCGCTCGTCCGCGCAGTGATCGCCTGGGCCGGCGCCCGGGGCCACGGGCGAGTGCTCCTCGACGTAGGCGATGACAACGCTCCGGCCGTCGCCCTCTACGCGGCCCTCGGCTTCCAGCCGACGGGGCGCACGGGAACGCTTCCGCCCCCGCGGACGCACGTCCGCGAGCATCAGCGCGCGCTCGAGCTCCCGCCGGCCACGCAGGGTGCGATGCCGGCAACTTCTTCGCAGGCGAAGACGACTTCACCCGACACGGATCGC
>JAZBPF010000429.1:0-3813 GCA_036351515.1 Pseudomonadales bacterium
AACGGCGCCCCCGGGCGCCGTTCGTGCTTCTGGTGGCAGGCCTGCCATCGCGCGCCGTGGTCGCGCCGGGTCCGCAGCCGGACGCCGGGCCGGGCCCGGAGGCGAGCGGTGCTGCCGGGATCCCGTCATGCGCCTTCGCTATGATCCGGGGTCGCGGGGAAAGGCAGCGTGGGAGAGCCGGGATCCGCATGGACGCGCCCGCACGGCACGACCGGTTCCACATCGGGGACTGGACCCTGGTACGCAGCCGCAACCTCCTCGAGTGCGGCGACGCGCAGCACGTGCTCGAACCCCGCGCGGCGGAGCTGCTCGTGCACCTCGCGCTGCGGCCCGGCGCGGTGGTGAGTGTCGACGAACTGCTCGCCGACGTCTGGTCCGGACGGATCGTCACCGAGAGTTCCGTCTACCGGCTCGTTGCCGAGCTGCGCCGCGTCCTCGGGGACGACTCCCGGGCGCCCCGCTACATCGAGACCGTCCGCAAGCGTGGCTACCGCCTGGTCGCCGACGTGCAGGTGCTGCCGGAGCCCGACGCCGATGCGAGCGCGCCCGGGCGTACCCCGAGGCCTCCGGCGGACGACGCCCCGGATCGAGCCTCCCCTGGCCCGCGCAGGCCGGCGACCTGGTCGCTCGCTGCCGCGGCGGCGCTGGTGATCGCCCTCGTCGCCACGCTCGGCGTCCGTCTGGGCAACGTCGAAACCGCAGGCGACCGCCCGCCGCAGACCCTCGCGGTGCTTCCACTCGCGCCCCTGTCGCCCGACACGCCGGCCTTCCTCGCCGACGGTCTCGCGCGGACGGTCAGCGAGCGTCTGGCCGCGATCCCCGAGCTGACGGTGCTCGCCTATCGCAGCGTGCGGGAAGCGCGGGCGGCGGGGGAGTCGGGGGGAGGGAAGCCGGCGCAAGCGCTCGGCAGCGACCTCGTACTCTCCGGCTCCCTGCTCGTGGGCGAAGCGGGCGACGACGGCACGCCCGTGCGCATCGGCCTCTCGCTCGAGTCCACCCAGGCGGGCGTCCAGCTCTGGGCGCGCAGCTACGAGGAGGAGCTGTCCGATCTCTACGCCCTGCACACGCGGCTGGTGGAGGAGATCGCGCGGGAGCTGGACCTGCGGCTGGCCGAGCCGGCGCGGGAGCGCCGGGTGACGGAGTCGGTCCCCTCCGCAGCCCTGGAGGCCTGGGCGGCCGGGCGGGCGGAACTCGACCGCGGCTACCAGGCGGAGACGCTCGAGGCGGCGGTGGCGGCCTTCACGGAAGCGCTCGAGCGCGCCCCCGACTTCGTGCCGGCGCTGACGGGGCGGGCGGTCGCCCACATCCGGCTCTTCTCCAACTACCACGATCGTTCCGACGCGCGCGTCGCGGCCGCTCGGCAGGACGTCGACCGTGCCCTGGCCCTGGATCCCGCTGATCCGGAGACGCACTACGCGCACGGCTATCTGCTCGCGCAGCTCGGAGACGGCGAGGGGGCGCGCCGGGAGCTGGCCCGGGCCCTCGAGCTCCAGCCCAGCCACGTGGACGCCCTGGTGGGTCTCGCCCGCGCCTGGTCCGCGGAGGGCGACGAGGAACGGGCCGTCGCGTACCTGGAGTCGGCGGTCCGCCTCGACCCGCTCAACGCGCGCTTCCACTACGACCTCGGCATGCATCGGATGAACCTCGGTGCCTACGGGGACGCGGAGCGCAGCTTCGTCGCGGCCCTGGTGCAGGCGCCGGCCATGGTGGAGGCGCTGTTCTACCGCTCCGTCCTGCAGATCACCTGGCGAGGCGACACGGTGGCGGCGAACGCACGGCTCCGCGAGCTCCGCGAGGCGATCGGCGAGGCGGAACTCCTCCGGCTGCTGCTCGTGCCGGGCCTCTGGGGCGTGTTCAGCTGGACCGAGGCGGACTTCGACGAGGCGCTCGCTCGGTGGTCCGTCGAGGAATCGGGCGGGGACGCGGCCGCGTGGTCGCTCGCCATGGCGGAAGTCGCCTTCAAACAGGGGGACCGCACGCTCGCCCGGTCGCACTACGCCGAGGCGGCGCGGCAACGGACCCTGGATCTCCGCCAGACGCCGAACGACCCCTGGCTCCAGGCGGAGCTCGCGATCGCCTCCGCCGGTGCCGGACTCCGCGAGGAGGCGCTCTCGGCCGCCGATCAGGCCGTGGCCCTGGTGCCGGCCGGCGAGGACAGCTGGACCGGCGCGGACTTTCTCTGGACCCGCGCGACCACCCTGCTCATGCTCGGCGAACACGACGAGGCGATCGAGCAGGTGCGCCGGGCCACCCGGTTTCCCACCCTGGTCACGCCGCCGTCACTCCGCGTCGATGCGCACTGGTCGCCGCTGTTCGAGCGGGAGCCCTTTCTCGCCCTGATGGACGCCGAAGGGACGTCCTGGCGAACGCTTCCGGAGTGAGTGCCTGCTCTCCCGCGAGGCTTCGTCAGCGGGTGTGACCGCCCCCGTCCGTCCCTCCGCCCGATGCGGGCACCCGACCGCCCGGGGCCGACCCTCCGGCAAACCTCAGGTTCCGCTAAGGCGCCATCTCCGGTGCGTCGATACCAAGGATTCCGGGCCCGGCCCCGAGGCCGCTGCCCGTTGCCGAATGGTTCGACGGAGGAACGATCATGGACCTGCGCGCGATCGCCGCCCTGGCGGCAATGCTCCTGGCGGGGAACAGCTGGGCGGAAGGCTCCCTCGGCGTGAAGGCCGGGACGCTCGGCTTCGGCGTGGAGGCGAGCTGGCGCCTCACGCCGAAGCTGGGTGTCCGGGGTGGCTTCAACCAGTTCGACTTCGACTTCGACGACGACGTGGACGGCGTCACCTACCAGGGGGATCTCGAGCTCGGGTCCGCGGCCCTGCTCGGCGACGTCCGGCCCTGGGCGGGCGGCTTCCGCCTCACGGCCGGCGCGATCCTGAACGACAACCGCATCTCGGCGGTCGCGGACCCCGCGGCGACCTACGAGATCGGGGATCGGGTCTACACGCTGGAGGAGGCGGGAGTGCTCTCCGCGGAGTCGGACTTCGACACCCTGGCGCCCTACCTCGGCATCGGCTACGACTTCGGGCTCGGCCGGCGGCTCAGCCTCGCGCTCGATCTGGGCGTGCTGTTCCAGGGGGATCCGGACGTGGGCATCGCCTCCACGGGCGGAACGCTCTCCGACGACCCCACGCTCCTCGAGGATCTCGCCGCCGAGGAGCAGAGCTTCCGGGACGATCTCGAGGGGTTCGATCTCTATCCCGTGCTGTCGATCGGTGTCGCCTGGAACCTCGGAAGGCGGTGACAGCTCGGGCGGGGCCCGCGTCGACCGGCAGGCGCGGCGCGGGCCCCGCCCGGGGTCAGGCGGCCAGCACCGGCGTCTCGTGCACGGCCCTGCGCGCTTCCACCTCGTCGATCAGGAAGTGCGCGACGTCGCGCCGCGAGATCGTTCCGTAGCGGTAGTCGCCGGGCTCCCGGAGCACGTCGTAGCGCTCCGTGCGCGGGCCGTTCGTGAGCTTCGCGGGCCGGACGATGGTCCAGTCCAGCTCGCTCTGCCGGATCAGTCGCTCCTGCTCGGACTTGTCCCGGTACACGCGACCGAGGACGAACTCGAAGGGCAGCCGGACCGGCAGACGCATGTGCCGGCGGCTCGTCCCGGCGCCGAAGCCGGTGACGGCGACCAGGCGCTCGACGCCCGCGCCGTGCATGGCGTTCAGGAGCGTGCCGGTGGCTTCGGAGAAGAGCCTCACGGGTCCCGTGAACATGCGCGGCCCCAGATCGACCCCGAGTGCCTGCACTACCACGTCGACGTCCTCGAGGGCCCGGCGCACGTTCGACGGATCGAGCGCGTCCCCGGGCATGCGCTCCAGC
>JAZBPF010000430.1:0-2087 GCA_036351515.1 Pseudomonadales bacterium
GACCACGAGTACCGGGCGCTCCCGCTCCTCCTGGTAGATCTTCGTGTGCGCGCGCCCCGTGCGCGCCGTCACCCGCCAGTCGATGTGGCGCACGTCGTCCCCGGGTTCGTAGCCGCGGACCTCGGCGAAGTCGATGCCCCGGCCGCGGAAGCGCGAGGCCCGCGTCCCCGCACCGCTCGAGCGCACGCGCCGGTGCGCGGTCCAGGACAGCTGGCGTGCGGCGCCGCGCAGGCGCAGGAGCGCGTCCAGGGACGGCACGGCGCCGTGGAGCCCGGAGGGCGCCGCCGCGTCGCCGCCGCGGCGGCTGGGGAAGGAGACCGGAGGCATGGGTCAGGCGACGGGGACCCGCGCGAGGACCTCGTCGAGGATGCGGTCGGCGGTCACGCCCGCGGCCTCCGCCTCGAAGGAGACGAGCACGCGATGGCGCAGTGCGTCGTGGAAGACCTCCTGCACGTCGTCGGGGCTCACGTAGTCGCGGCCCGCGAGCCAGGCGTGGGCGCGGGCGCAGCGGTCGAGCGCCAGGGCCCCGCGCGGGGAGGCGCCGAACTCGATCCACCGGGCGAGCTCGTCGTCCCAGCGCTCCGGCTGCCGCGTGGCGAGCACGAGCTGCACGAGGTAGGTCTCCACGGCGTCGGCCATGTGCAGGGCGAGCACCTCCCGGCGGGCGTCGAAGAGCGCCGCCTGGGACAGGCGCACGGGCGGTGCCGCGGCGGCCTCGCCCCGGGACTCCTCGCGCACGAGGCGGAGGATGCGGTGTTCGGCCTCGGCGTCCGGATAGGCCACGCGCACGTGGAGCAGGAAGCGGTCGAGCTGCGCCTCCGGCAGCGGGTAGGTGCCTTCCTGCTCGATGGGGTTCTGGGTCGCCATGACCAGGAACAGCTCCGGCAGGCGGAAGGTACGCCGGCCCACGCTCACCTGGTGCTCCGCCATGGCCTCCAGCAGCGCCGACTGCACCTTCGCGGGGGCGCGGTTGATCTCGTCCGCGAGCAGGAGGTTGTGGAAGATCGGGCCCTCCTGGAACGTGAACGTGCTCGTCTGGGGGTGGAACACCTCCGTGCCCGTGACGTCCGAGGGGAGCAGGTCCGGCGTGAACTGGATGCGGTGGAACTCGCCCTCGATGCCCGCGGAGAGGTCCTTGATGGCGCGGGTCTTGGCGAGCCCCGGGGCGCCCTCGACGAGGAGGTGACCGTCCGAGAGGAGGGCCACGAGCAGCCGGTCGACGAGCGTCTCCTGGCCGATGATGCGGGCGTTCATCCAGTCCCGCAGGGCCAGGACCGCGTCACGATGCCCCATGCAGGGTCTCCTGTGTCGGGGGTACGGCGAAAGCACGCCATGTTAGCAGCCCGCCCCGCCGGGTCGGGCCACCGGCACGCGGCCGTTCGCTACAATGCCGCGCCACCGCGCCGGAGCCGCCCGTGTACGAGACCCTGCTGCCCCTGGCGTTCCGGATCGATCCGGAACGCACCCACGATCTCGCCCTCGGTGCCCTGCACTGGGCCGGGCGCCTGCAGCTCGACGCCCTGGCGCCGGCGCCGGTGGAGGATCCGGTCACGCGCCTCGGCCTGCGCTTCACGAACCGCGTGGGCCTGGCCGCGGGGCTCGACAAGAACGGCGACGCCGTGGAGGCGCTCGGGGCCTTCGGCTTCGGCTTCCTCGAGGTCGGCACGGTGACGCCGCGACCGCAGCCGGGGAACCCCAAGCCGCGCCTGTTCCGCATCCCCGAGGCGCGGGCCCTCGTGAACCGTCTCGGCTTCAACAACCTCGGGGTGGAGCACCTCATCCGGCGCCTGCAGCACCGGCGCTACGCCGGCGTGCTCGGGGTGAACATCGGCAAGAACCGGGACACGCCGGCGGAGCGCGCTGCGGAGGACTACGAGCGCGCCCTCGCCGCCGTGCACCGCTACGCGGACTACGTGACCGTGAACCTGTCCTCGCCGAACACGCCGGGGCTCCGGGACCTGCAGACCGGCCCGGCCCTCGACGCGCTCCTCGCCGTCCTCGGGAAGGCGCGGGCGCGCCTCGCGGACGCGGAGGGACGGCGGGCGCCGATGCTCGTGAAGATCGCGCCGGACCTGCACGACGACGAC
>JAZBPF010000431.1:0-2362 GCA_036351515.1 Pseudomonadales bacterium
ACCTTCGTCCCGGTCGCCGTACCCGGCTCCACCGGAGCCGCGCCCTCCGATCCGACCAATCCGGCATCCACGCCCCTGGGCGTCGCTGCCTACGCCGTGGGGGGCGGTGGCCTGCTCGGGGACACGGACTGCGATCTGGCCGCTTCCCGGCACAACCAGAGCTTCCGCTCGCCGCTCGCCGGATCCCCGCTGGCCTCCAGCGGTCTCGAATCCGGCGGTTGCATCTACGATTTCTCCCCCTTCTTCAATCTGGTCGGGGAAGAGACCCGCGTCCTGAGCCTGGTTACGGGCACGTACCAGCTGAACGACGCCACGGAGCTGTACGGCGAGTTCTCCTTCGCCGACCAGAAGTTCCAGCGCGGCAACTCCCTGTTCCCGCTCGTACGCTTCCCCTTCGTGCCGATCGACAACCCCGGGCTGCGAAACGACCTCGAGCGGCGCTACGACAACCTGGTCGATGCAGGTTCCGGGCTCGCGGGGGTCATCGACCCGGCCATCGTGGACACGAACATCGCGGGTGCCACGTTCTTCGGACGCGTCCTCGGCTTCACGCCCGAGGACGAGGAGACGCCCCTGCGTCCGGTCGACACCGACACGCGGGAGTTCTCCAACGTGTGGCGCGGGGTCGCGGGCGTCCGTGGCGATCTCACCGGTTCCTGGACCTACGACGCCTCGCTCACGCGCAGCGAACGCTTCATCCAGACCCGCGGGACGGACACCAACCAGCAGAACCTGCTCCTGGCCCTCAACGGCCTGGGTGGGCCGCTGTGCAACTCCGCCACCGGCGCGCCCGGCACGGGCAACTGCGAGTACTACAACCCGTTCTACAGCGCCTTCTTCACGCCGGACGGATCTCCCCAGACCGACCCGACGCTGACGAACTCGCCGGAGCTCCTGAACTGGATGGTCGGCGAGTTCCGGACGAACCAGGAGGCGACGCAGACCGTGGCCGACATCGTGGTCACGGGCGACGTCCTCGAGATGCCGAACGGGCTGCCGCTGTCCATGGCCATCGGCGCGCAGATGCGGCGGGACGAGGTGGACTCCCAGGCCGACGACACGTCCAACGCCGGCGGGTTCTCCTTCATCTTCGGGGGGCAGGACTGGCAGGGCGAGGAAACGGTCTACGCCGCGTTCCTCGAGCTCGCGATTCCGGTGACCGACCGGATCGACCTGCAGCTCGCCGGTCGCTACGAGTCCTTCCAGGATCTCGACGAGGAGTCCTTCGATCCGAAGCTGACGGCCATGTGGCGCGCGACGGACGACCTCACGCTCCGGGCGTCCACGGGCACGTCCTTCCGGGTGGGCTCGCTGCTCCAGCGCTACGGCTTCACCACGCAGCTGATCAACATCGCCGATCCGTTCTCCGGCGCGGGCCTCGCGTTCCGCCCCGAGATCGGTCAGGGCAATCCGCAGCTGAAGCCGGAAACCGCCTTCGTCTGGAACGTGGGTCTGTCCTGGCAGCCCTCCGAGGGAATCCTCGAGGGCCTGTCCGTGGACATGGACTACTACAACTTCCAGTACGAGGACCTGATCGTCCGGCGCGGTGCAGCCGAGCTGATCGACGAGGACACGGCGTCCCGCTGCCCGCAGGGCCTCAACAACGCGAGCGCGACGGACTTCGACAACACTCGTCCCGCCTGCGGCTTCCAGGGCCTCGGCAACCCGATCATCTCACTCGGGCCAGGCCTCCCCGACCAGGTCATCCGCGCGGACGACCTGAGCTATCTCCGCTCGGAACCGTTCTTCACGAACGCCAACGAGCTCGAGACCTCGGGCATGGACTTCACGGTCTCCTACGAGATCGCCACGGACAACCTCGGCCTCTTCACGCCGGGCATCACGGCGAGCTGGACCCGAGAGTACGTGATCGAGAACGCGGACGGCACGTCCACCGACGGCGTCGGCAAGCGCAACCTGAACACCACCATCGGCCGTTCCATGCCCGAATGGCGCGCGAATGCCTCCCTCGCGTGGCAGAAGGACCGGCAGGGCGCCTTCCTGCTGGTGCGCTACATCGACGCCTACGAGGACGACCAGCCGGCCACGGCCGGCGGCCAGTGCGTGGGCAGCTGCCTCCGGGCGGCCAGCGCCGGGCTCGATCTGCTGAACCGCCAGATCGACTCCTGGGTCTCCGTGGATCTGCAGTACGCCTACGAGCTGCCCAAGATCGGCTTCGCCGAGGAAGGCAGCCGCATCTCGATCGGCGGGACGAACATCTTCAACGAGCGTCCCCCGCGGGTGAACTTCGACGGGCTCTTCGACCCGTTCGTGCACGATCCGCGCGGTGCCATCTGGTACGCGCGCTACACGATGCAGCTCTGAGGGCTGCATCGAGACAGGACCGGAGGGGCGGCGCGAG
>JAZBPF010000432.1:0-3749 GCA_036351515.1 Pseudomonadales bacterium
GGCGCGCCCGGGTTCAGAAGAAGGTGAGGTCCCCGCCGCCGCCCGCGGCCGCCGCCAGGGACGGCGAGCGGATGGCGACCGGAGTCGGGGACGCGATGCGCGCTCCACCGCAGCGGTGCTCGACCTCCTGCACGAGGGCGGGCACGTCCACGGGCGTGCGCTCCACCTCGCGCAGGTGGCGCGCCACGCAGTCGAGGCTCTCGCGGAGCTGGACCAGCGCCTTCGCGAGGCGGTCCTGGAACTGGAGGTCGACGACGGAGCCGTCGACCTCGCCCTTGATGTCGACGTTGATGCGCCGGAGCGTGTCCGCGGACTCGACGAGGCGTCCGGCCAGCCCGTGGAAGTCCTCGAGGATGGCGCGGATCCGGGTCTCCGAGTCCGCCACGAGCTCCGCGTCCCGGGAGCGGCCCTCGTGGGCGGCGGCCACGGTGGTCTCGATGGCCTGGCTGATGGCGCGGACCTTCGAGCCGATGCGCTCACCGGTGTTCGCGGACATCTGCGAGAGGCTGCGCACCTCCTCGGCGACGACGGCGAAGCCCCGTCCCTGCTCGCCGGCGCGAGCGGCCTCGATGGCGGCGTTCAGGGCGAGCAGGTTCGTCTGCCCGGCCACCGTGGCCACGTCCTGGGCCATCTGGTTGAGCTCCTTCATGAAGCCCGTGAGGCCGTCGATCTCCCGGAGCAGCACGTCGCGCTCGGCGAGGGCGCGCTCGAGGCTCTGGACCACCGCCTTCAGGTTCTCCTCGGCCCGGCCGAAGCTGCTGCCCATGCCTCCCTCCACGGAGGTCGCGACCTCGTCGGAGATCGAGGTCGACTGGGCGAGGCGCTCGGCGAGGCCCACGAAGCGCGTGGACAGGCCGTTCACGGCCCGCTCGCTCTCCGTGCGCACGTGCTCCACCTGCTCGCGCCAGAGCGGAACGATGCGATCGCCGAGTTCCCGCAGGGGCCGCTCGAAGCTGTCCCGGCGCGTGGTGCGCGCCCGATCCGCGAACTCGGCGGCCAGGGCTTCGCGCAGGGCGCGCTCGCTCCGCTGCGCCGTGCGCAGGTTCCCGGCGGCGACGGCCGCGGTGGCCGCGAGGAGGGCCAGGGCGAGGGCCATGCGCAGGGGCCCGCTCTCGAGCGGGAGCACGGCGAGCACCGCGCCGAGCGCGCCCGGCAGCGCGCCGAGCACCACGATCTGCAAGGTATGGGGGCTGGCCTGCATGGTCGCCTCGTTCCGTCCCGGGGACGCCGCGCCGGCGGGCGCCGGCGATCCCCCCGCCCGCCCGCGGACCGCGGGAGCACGGGAGCTCACGCCGGTGACTTCGGCATGGCGGGGGGTTTCTTTAGCGGTTCGAGCGGAATCCGCCGGACGGCGATGCGGGCGAGGTCACCGGGACATGTCCCGGCCCCGGGAAGGGGAAGAGCGCGACGGAATCCCGTCGGCGCACGATCGGGCGGCGGGCCGCGACGAGGAACCGACGGCCGGGAGAGGACGCTCTTCCGGGGAAACGGTCTCCCCGAGCGCGGCTCAGGACGCCCCGCCGCCCCAGCGCGGGGCGCGCTTGCCGGTGAGGGCCGCCACCCCCTCGGCGAAGTCCGGCTCGCGCATCATGGCCTCGAGGCGGGCCTCGGAGTCGGCCACCGCCTCGCCGACGGAGCGGTGCAGGTCCGTGTAGATCTGGTGCTTGGTGGCGGCCAGGGACCCCGGTGCGTTCCAGGTGATCAGCTCGCGCACGTAGCTGCGGACCTCGTCGAGGAGCGTCTCCGGCGGGAACACCGCGTTGAAGAGCCCCAGGGCCGCCGCCTCCTCCACGAGGAACTTCCGGCTCGAGAGGAGCAGGTCGTTGGCCCGGGTCAGACCGACGAGGCGCGGCAGGAGCCAGGAGAGCCCGTACTCCGCCGGCAGGTTCAGGCGCCCGTGCGCGGTCGTGAGCTTCGCGCCGGCGGCGCCGAAGCGCAGGTCGGCGTAGCAGGCGAGCGCGAAGCCGACGCCGGCCGCGGGACCGTTGACGGCCGCGACGATCGGCTTCGGAACACCGAAGTGGTAGGCGAAGAACGCATCGAACTCGGGCCGCACGCCGTAGCCGGGTCGCGCGAGCTCGCCGCGCACGCCCGGGTCGTAGCCGCCCTTCTCCACGTGGCCCTCGAGGGCCTTCGTGTCCGCCCCCGCGCAGAAGGCGCGTCCCGCCCCGGTCACGACGATCGCCCGCACGGCCGGATCGGCCTCCGCCCGCGCGAGGAGCTGCCGGTATTCCGTGTGCATGCGCCCGGTCCAGGCGTTCATGCGTTCGGGTCGGTGGAGGGTGATCGTCGCGATCCCCTCGTCGACCCCGTAGCGCGTGGCCTTCAGCTCGAGCTCGTCGGTCATGGTGCCGGTACCCTCCCGCGCCGGGCGCTCCCCCGCTCAGGACGCCTGCGCGCCCTCGAAGCCCTCCCGGGCGAAGATCATCTCGTCCCGGGCGAAGGCCTTGAACTCGAGGCCGTTCCCAGCGGGATCGAGGAGGAAGAGCGTGCGCTGCTCGCCGGCGGTCTCCGCGAAGCGCACGTGCGGTTCGATGAGGAAGTCGCAGCCGGCGGCCCGCAGCTTCTCCGCGAGCGCGTCCCAGGCCGGCACGTCGAGGATCGCGCCGAAGTGCCGCGCCGGCACCGCGTGCCCGTCCACGGGGTTCGTGGCGGCCGGTGCGTCCCGGTCGTCGACCCGGTGCACGGTCACCTGATGGCCGAAGAAGTCGAAGTCGATCCAGCGCTCGCTCTCGCGGCCGAGGCGGCAGCCGAGGAGGTCGCCGTAGAAGGCGCGGGCGGCCTCGAGGTCGTCGACGGGAATCGCGAGGTGGAAGCGGGGACGGTCCATGGGGAAGCCTCCGGGGCGGCGTCGCGGCGCACGATGCATCGGCGCCCGGACCTGCGCAAGCGCGGAGGGCGTTCACACGATACCCGTCTGCCGCGAAGCCGCCGGCCGGGGTCCTGAACCCCCGTCGGCCGGTCACGGGGCAAAGGCCAGGCTCCCACGCGCTGCGGGCGTCACGCCTCGTCGGGCGGTGCCCGGGTCGGTCTCGCGACGGCGAGCATCGTGCAGCCCCCTCTCAGCGCCCCTCGATCAGCACGCGCAGCCGATCCTCCCGCGCGGCGAAGTCCTCGGCGAGGCGGAGCTGCGTGCGCGCCCGGTCCAGGTTCTGCCCCGGGCGCCGGACGCGGAAGTAGCGGTCGCCGGCGAGATGATCCGCGAGGAAGCGGACGGCGAGCGTGAAGGCGATGACGGCCGGGGCCCGGGCGAGGTCCCCGACCTCCTCCGCTGCGGGTTCGGGAGCGGCCGCGAGAAAGGCACCGGCGGCGGCGTCCAGCAGGGCGGGATCGACCCCCGCGGCCGCCGGGTCGTCCTCCTCGCCGCGGGCGGCCGTGGAGCGCAGGAAGTCCCCGAAGTCCCAGGCGAGCGGGCCCACCAGGACCGTGTCGTAGTCGATGACCACAGGGCTGGTGGCAGCAGGGTCCGTGGGGACAGGGCCGGTGGCGGCAGGGTCCGCGGGCTCCGGGAAGAGCACGTTCGAGAGCTTCGGATCGCCGTGGAGGGCGCGCGGCGGACCCGCCAGCGGCGCGATGCGTCCTCGACGATCATCGACCGCGCGCAGCAGGGGCGCCGCCGCCTCTCGCCGTGCACGCGCGGCCTTCGCTGCTGCGGCCTCGAGCTCGCGCAGGCGGCGCCCCGGGTCCTGGAAGGCGGGCAGGGTCTCCGCGAGCGCCGCCGGGGACAGGTCCTCGAGGGCCCGGAGGAA
>JAZBPF010000433.1:0-7131 GCA_036351515.1 Pseudomonadales bacterium
CTCGGAGTCCGCCTGCGCGGCCAGGAACTCGACCACGTCCCACTCCTTGCGCAGGCGCGCGTGGTCCAGGGCCGTGCGCCCGGCCGCATCCTCGGCGGCCGGGTCGACCCCCTGCTCGACCAGCCAGCGCACGGTCTCGAGGCGGCCCTCCTCCGCGGCATGCATGAGGGGGGTCATGCCGCGGTCGTCGCGGGCTTCGGGATCCCCTCCGAGTTCGACGAGCAGCGGCGCCATCTCCGGCAGCCGCGACGCCGCTGCGAAGTGCATTGCCTGCCAGCCATGATCCATCGACGCGGCGACGTCGGCTCCAGCCTCAACGAGCGTGCGCACGAGGCGGGGACTGCGCCCGCGTATGGCGTCCATGAGCACCGTCGCTCCCTGATCGTTCGCCGCCGCAGCGTCTGCCCCGGCGGAAAGCAGTCGATCCACCACGGCGACATGGCCGCGACGAGTGGCGAGCATGAGCGCCGTGAGCAGACTCGCGTCCCGTGCGTCGACCTCCGCGCCGGCCGCGAGCAGGAGCTCCACGCTCTCGAGGCGGCCGGCCTCGGCTGCGAACATCAAGGGCGTGCGCCGACCCGCCCCGCGGACGTCGACCGCCGCGCCCTCCGCCAGCAGCTCGGACACCCGCTGCGTCTCGCCCCGGGCCGCTGCCAGCGCCAGCGGCGGCGCCGCAGGGGGACCCAAGGCCGCCTCCGAGGCGACTTCGGGTTCTGCAGGGGTTGCACGCGAAGAAGGAGAGGGCGATCGGTCCTGATCACAGCCGGCCAGGAGAACCGCCAGGATCAGGATCGCAGGGACGACGGCGAGGCGCATGGAACGCATTCCGAGCATGGGTGTCAGGGGGCGAGCATCGTCAGGCGCAGGGCGGGCACAGCGTAGCCCAAGCACCGAGGCGATGCGTTCGCATCGAGGAAGGGGCGGCGGCGCCGAGGGCGCCGCCGCCGACCGCTTCAGATCGTGACTAGAAGGACCACTTCAGACTCGCGGCCGCGGTCGTCCCGATCAGCTGCTCGAACGTGGTCACGTCCCCGAAGGTGGCCGTGTCCTGGGTGATCTCCCGCTCGTCAGACAGGATGTTCTGGACCTTGGCCGTGAACGTCACTCGTTCCGTCGGATAGAAGCTGTACACGAGGTCGAGCAGATGGATCGGCTGCTCGAACTGGTCCTGCGCACCGTTCCGTCCCGCGGAGAACACCCGTTCCCCGTAGACGTTGTAGACGAGGGACGCACTGTGCTTCCCGTCCGGCGAGTCGTAGCCCAGATGGGTGTTCACCACCCATTCGGAGTGCTGCGTGAGCCGCCGGCTCGGGTTCGTCAGGGAGAGCGCATTCGGACCGATCTGGATCTCCGAGTCCGACAGCGTCACGTTACCGCTGAAGAAGAAGGAGTCGATCCAGTCGCCCACCCAGTCCGTGGCGAAGCCGAGTCCCTTGATCCACTCGAACTCGATGCCGTAGACCTCCCCGGTGTCGGCGTTGATGAACGTCAGCACCTGGTTGTCGTCCGTTCCGGCCGCCTGCACCGTTTCGATCGGGTTCTCGATGTCCTTCAGGAAGAGCGACACCGTGAAGCTGTCCCCGTTGCCGTAGAACCACTCGGCCCGGGCATCCCAGTTGGTGATGTCGGACGGCTGCAGGCCGGGCGTCCCGACGATGCGCGCTTCCGTGAGCGGATCGATGTAGACCGCCGCGGAGATCTCCCGAAGATCCGGCCGCGCGACCGTCTGACTGAAGCCGAAGCGCAGCTGGAAGTCGTCCGCACCGAGGAAGCCCTGCTGCATCCACGTGAGTGCCGCCGACGGATAGTAATCATCGGTCTGCAGCACCGCGTTCTGCAGCTCGTCGACCGGCGTGACGATCTGTCCGATCTCGGTGCTGAACTGCAGCGGGTCGATGGCGAGCGAACCCTGCTGGAACTGCTCCCACCGGACGCCCGCCGACAGGCGCCAGGTACCCTGCCAGGTGGCGTCGAACTTCCCGTAGACCCCTTCCGTGGTCTGGCCAGCGAGGTAGGCGTCCGGCAGGCCGCTGTTGATGCTGATCTCGAACGCGTTGGCGGGATCGAGGATCGCGTCGGGCGTGAGTGCCCCGTCCGCCGTCCCGCCGGGGACCGCCGCGAGCGAGGCGAGCGGAGTCTGCGAACTGTTCAGGAAGATCTGGTTGAGCAGGAACGCACGCCCCTTCCTCGCATAGTCGAAGCCGCCCGAGACCTCGAGATCCCAATCGCTGGTCATGATCGGCAGGATGACGTCGTAGCCGTAGCTCTCGACCTCGTCCTCGAGATCCGTGAAGCGGAAGGTCCCGGCCGAGTTGGTCGACCTGAGCCGCGTACTGATCACGTCGCCGGAATCCGGGTCGATGACGCTCTGCGTGAGAAACTGACTTTCGTTCGGTACGTCCGTCTCTGCAGTCGAATCGGAGTAGTACCACTCGAAACGAAGACCCTCGAGCAGGGAGAGATCCACTGGAAGCAATTCGAGGGTGGCGGACCCCAACTCGTGCTCGCCCTTGAGGAGCAGCACACCGAGATCACGCTGCTCGTAGCGCGTTCCGTAGATGCCGAGCCGCTGTCCGTCCTGGCGGAGGAAGTTGTTGTTGAAGCCCTCTCCGAAGTTCGTGTCCTCCTCCGTGTTGCGGAGGAACATGTAGGACACGTCGAGGTTCTGCTCGCCGGCCCAGGTGATACCGGCCTTGGCGGCGCCGGTCAGGGAGACCTGGTGAACGGTACGGGAGGTCGTGAAGAACACCGAGCCGGGATTCCCGGCAGACCGGTTGGTCCGCTCCCGGTTCCGGAAATTGTTGTTGTAGGACCCGATCAGGAGTCCGCCGACTTCCCAGTTCTCGTCTGCGCCGAAGAAATAGCGGTTGCCGACCGTCCCCTCGAAGTCGAGGTCCGGGTTCACGTCCTCCTGCTGGATTCCCGTCGTCGCGTCCAGGGTGGACGCAAGTTGCCGATTCACGGCCTGGGCGTCCTCGAACGTCGCGGGCCCCTCGAATCGAAGGGTCTGGAGGATGTTGGCCGGGCTCAGCTCACCCCGGTAGGTGCCGATGGCCTGGACGATGTCGCTGGAGAGTGCGCGGGTGCCGTCATCCTCGCCCAGCCAGTCGTCGTCGCCGCCGCTGGAGGTGAACGTGTCGCCACTCGATTCGTTGTTCCAGCCGGTCCCGATCTCCAGATCCAGGATGGGGCCGTCGGGAATGTTCTTCGTGCGGATGTCGATGTTTCCGCCGCCGAAGGCAGCGGGCATGTCCGCGGAGTAGCCCTTCTGAACCGCTAGCGAATCGAGGATGTTCGTCGGAAAGATGTCCAGGGGGATCACGTTCCGCATGAAGTCGGGCGACGGAACGGTCGCGCCGTCGAGGAGCGTGCTGGAGTAGCGCTCCCCAAGCCCCCGGACGTAGACGAACTGGTTGTCGACGAGCGTCAGCCCGGGTACGCGGCGCAGGGCGGCCGCCACGGTGCTGTCTCCGACGCGGGAGATGTCTTCCGCGCTGAGCAGGTCCACGACGACCTCCTGCTCGAGGCGCTCGACCACCACGTCCGTCGCGCTCGAGCGGAGCCTGCCGACGACGACGACTTCCTCGATCGGACCGCTGGCCTGCGGCCTCTCGGCCTCCTCCGCCGCTGCCTGGTGCGCTCCCGCCGCCGCGACGAGCGCGGGGAGGAGCGCCAGGGTCTTCTTCGCACTCGTTTTCATGCTGCAGACCTCTGCCATTCTCCGGTGGGCGGGCGGCGGAGCTCCGCACTCACGGAACTCCGCCGCACGGGACCAGCGATCACTCGAAGTAGAGCGGCTGTGCCCGGTTGGCCGGCTTCAGGCCGAAGGTCCAGCCCCCGGTCCAGTCGTCGGACGTGGAAACCGCGCCCAGGCGACCGGGGATGGTCACGGTCGTGACCCCATCGGAGAGCGTGATCGTCGTCGTGTCGGCGTCCGCGTCGTAGCCCGCGGTCCGGTAGTCGTTCGCGGCGAGGATCGACGTATTGGCATTGTTCGGGTCGAGCTCGATGACGTTCTCCACGACGACGTCGGGCGTTGCCGGATCGTCGTCATCATCGAAGGCGACCGTGTTGAAGCCGTAGTCTGCGGTGCCCGAATCGGTCACCCAGAGGTCCAGGGCGTCGCCATTGGGCAGCTCGCCCTTGGCGGCTTCCGCCGGATCCAGACAGGCGATGACGGAGCCGGTGACCGTGACCGCGCCGTTCTGCGCCGCGAGCCGGGTCACGTCCGACACCGGAAGGCCGGTGTCCTCGTCTTCCGGATCCTGGATCTCGAAGCACTCGTTGTTGTCGCCGTTCGCGGTGACCGCGTAGCCGCCGAAGACGAGCATGTTTCTGATCTGGCTGCGCGCACCGAGACGGAGCAGCGGACCTTCGGAGTCACCGTGCGTACCGTCGTCGAAACCGGACGGGATACAGGTGAGGCCGGTGACCGTCGGATTGGTGATCGGAGCGAGATCCAGCGCCTCGCCGTCGTCGAAGCGGCCCTGACCGATCGAATCCGCCTCGATGCAGCGGTTGCCATCGGTCCGGGGATGGATCACGAGCGCATCCGTGATGCCGCCCACGAAGCCATCGGAGTAGTCGAGGGAGTCGTCGCGGACATACAGCATCACGACCTTCTCGACTTCGACCGCGCCGCCGAACCATTCGAGACCGTCATCGAAGGTGGAGTACACCTCGATGTGGTCCATCTGCGTGCCACTGCCGATCGCGTTCAGCGTGATGCCGTTGAGCTCGTCCCCGGGAACGACCTCGAAGCCGGAATGCTTGGTGACGACGTAGCTCAGGACGCCCGAAGACTCCGTATTGTTGTCGCCACCGTAGTTGGAGGGCTGACCTTCCGTCAGCACGTGGCACTGGTCGTTGGCCCGCTCGGCATCGGTGCAGTTGTTGGTGATGCCGTTGCCGTTGATCTGGATTCCGCCCCAGAGGGAGACGTCCTCGGGACCTGCCGTTCCGGTGACTGCGTCGGAGAAGGCCGTGAACGTGATCGGCGCCGAGGGGCTGCCCTGGGCGATGATCTGGGAGCCACGATTGACGAGCACGTAGTCCTGGGAGTCGAGGAACGCGAGCGTGTTCCCGGCGCGGATCGTCAGCGTCGGGCCCTCGCCTTCCTGCGGTGCAGGTCCGGAGTCCACGTTCTCGCCGACGAAGAGGCCGTCCTCGAAGATGTGGACGCCCGAGATGAACGGAATCACCAGATCGACCGTCAGGGGGTTGTTCACCCCGACGAAGTCAGACGTGTAGGTGCAGTTCGAGCCGTCGAACGTACCCTGGACGACGGTGTTCGACGCCGGATCCGTGTAGTTGGCGCAGGGGTTCGTGGAGCCGCCTCCGCCCGTGTTGGTGCTGTTGTCGACGGAGTTGTCGACGTTCGTAGGCTGGATGTTGATGTCGCCACCGCCGCAGCCCGCGAGCAGGGCGACGGACGCAGCCAGAGTGATCTTGCGGATCATGGAAAACCCCCGAAACACGGTTCTGGATTGGTCAGGTCGACCGCCCGACGGTGCGCCGCGGCGGACACGAGGTGACTCGGGGGCGGGAGTCTAGGGAGGGTTCGTGAATGGACCGTTACATGGACGAAAGCCACTCATGAATCTTTCGTGACAGCGAAACGAGGCCCGATCCGGTCGCGGATCGTCACGAAACCAGAACATCCACGTCACATTGCGCCCCTAGGCTCCTCCGCGTTCCGAAACGCGGCCGGTCGACCCGGGAGCGGTCATGGGGTACCGCGAGCTCCTCAAGAAGTACATCCGGTTCCTCGAACTGAACGTCGGGGACAATTACATCGAGCAGATCCCCGAATCCCGGGAGCCGATCCTCTCGGAGCGGGACCTGGGCGAGATGCGCACGATCGCCGCGGAGATCTTCCGGGAGTCCCACGGGGATCCCGGCAAGGCGCGCATCGAGAACTACAACTACCGCTTCCGCATGCTCCTGAACCGCTACGGGCTCACGCCGGACCGCGCGGGGGCCATCGCCGGCGTGGACGCGGAGACCGTCCGCCGCTGGCGCACCCATCCCCGCTCCCGCCGCTACCTGGCCATGAGCGCCGGGGACTACACCCGCTTCGAGGCCGCCCTGGAGGCCTGGCTCGAGGCCGGCGAGGGCAGCGCGGGCTCCGCCTAGGCGCCCCGGCGCCGCTGCGCTACCGTCCTCCCGGGAACCGACCGGGGAGAGCACCGATGGCCGACGGCGTCCGCACGCACCGCACCGAGACCCTCGTCGACGGCCTGCGCTTCGGCGAGGGCCCCCGCTGGCACGAGGGCCGGCTCTGGTTCTCGGACATGCACGCGCAGACCGTGTTCGCGCTCTCGCCGGAGGGCAGCCTCGAGGCGATCTGCGAGGTCCCGCAGGACCCCTCGGGCCTCGGCTGGCTGCCGGACGGACGCCTCCTCGTGGTCTCCATGCGCGACCGTCGGCTCCTGCGCCGGGAGGCGGACGGAAGCCTGGTCGAGCACGCGGACCTGTCCGCCCTCGCCCCCTTCCACTGCAACGACATGGTCGTGGACGCCGCCGGCCGGGCCTTCGTCGGCAACTTCGGCTTCGACCTCCACGGCGGCGCGACGCCCGCACCGACCGTGCTCCTGCGGGTCGATCCGGACGGCGCCGTGCAGGTGGCCGCGGAGGACATGGTCTTCCCCAACGGGACCGTGATCACCCCCGACGGCGGGACCCTGATCGTGGCCGAGACCTTCGGCCGTCGCCTCACGGCCTTCGATCTCGGCGCCGACGGCACGCTCTCGAACCGGCGCGTCTGGGCGGAACTGCCCGAGGACCGCGTGCCCGACGGCATCTGCCTCGACGCCGAGGGCGGGATCTGGGCGGCCTCGCCGCTCGGGAACGCCTGCCTGCGCCTGACCGAGGGCGGGACCGTCACCGACGTCGTGGAGCTCGACCAGGGCGCCTTCGCCTGCATGCTCGGCGGCGAGGACCGGCGCACGCTCTACGTGCTCACGGCCGCCGACTCGGACCCCAAGGCAACGGCCCGGACCGGGCGCGTGGAGCTGACGCGGGTGGAGGTGCCGGGGGCGGGGTGGCCTTGAGTTGCCGCGGCTACGGGTCGGACGCTCTGCGAAATCGCGGCTGAAGCCTGCTTAGATGGACCCCTCCTCGTGGTGCAAG
>JAZBPF010000434.1:0-6640 GCA_036351515.1 Pseudomonadales bacterium
ACGAGGAAGCATCCGCCGAGGGCGGGCCGCTGCTGCCGGACGACCCCCTCGGCCTGGAGGTACTGGAGAGCTTCGACGCGCGCGGCCGGTTGCGCGCGGATGCGGTCGTCCTGGAGCAGCTCGCGCTCGGCGCGACCACGGTCGAGCTGACCCTCGAGGCCGGGCGCCTGGACGCCCAGGTGCGCGCGGACCGCGTCTACGGCGGAGCCGTCGACATCGCCGTGGATCTCGACGCCACCGCCGACCCGCCCCGGCTCGTGCTCGAACTCGAGGGGGCCGGGCTGCGGGCCGCGGAGCTCGCACCGACACTCGGCTTCGTGGGCCCCCTGGCCCTCGACGGGCGCATCGAGGCGCGGGGCGACACGCCCGCCGCCCTCGCCCGGAACGCGACCGGGGGCATCGAGCTCGTCGGCGACGGCGGGAGCCTGGACGCCACCCCCGTGAAGGCCCCGATGCTCCAGGTCGCCCGCCTGCTGGACCGGGGCGAGCGCATCGCCCGCTGGCCGGACCGCCTCGCCTACGAGGAGCTCCGCGGCGCCTGGGTACTCACCGACGGCCTCGACGGGCAGCGCCTGGACTTCCGCGTGGACAATCTCGCCCTCGACGCCGTGGGCGGCCTCGACCCGACGACCGGGGCCTTCGACTTCCGCGTCGGCGCCGTCTTCCTCGAGGCCCTCGCCGAGCAGGCCATCGCCCGCACCTTCGACGTGGACCCGGAACTCGAGGGGATCCGCTGGCCCCTGCGCTGCCTGGGCGATCTCGGCGACGAGGCCAACCCCTGCGCCGTCGACCAGGAGGCGGTGGGGCGGGTCGTGGCCGACGTCCTGCGGACCGGGGCGGGCGCCGCCGTCGGCGAGAAGCTCGAACGCGAGCTCGACGAGCGCCTGCCGGCGGAACTGCGGGAGCCGGCGCGGCAGCTGCTGCGCGGCCTCTTCGGCCGGCCGGCACCGGAGCCGCAGGAGGACCCGGCGACCGAGGACGCACCTCCGCCGTGAGCGAGCACGGCGCCCCCATCGCGCCGGCGCTCCTGGCCTGGTACGACCGGCACGGGCGCCACGACCTGCCCTGGAAAGCCGGCGCCGATCCCTACCGCATCTGGCTCTCGGAGATCATGCTCCAGCAGACGCGGGTGCAGACCGTCCTGCCCTACTTCCAGCGCTTCGTCGCCGCCTTTCCCGACGTCGCCGCCCTCGCCGCCGCCGACGAGGACCGCGTCCTCGGCCTCTGGACCGGCCTCGGCTACTACGCCCGCGCCCGCAACCTCCACCGCGCCGCCCGCGAGCTCGTGGACACCCACGCGGGCCGCTTCCCGGGGGACGTCGACGCACTCGCCGCGCTACCGGGCATCGGTCGCTCCACCGCCGGGGCGATCGCGTCCATGGCCTTCGGCGTGCGCGCGCCCATCCTGGACGGAAACGTGAAGCGGGTACTCACGCGCGTGGCGGGCATCGAGGGCTGGCCCGGCGAGCGCGCGATCGAGAAGCGCCTGTGGGCTCTGGCGGACTCCTGGACACCCACCGAGCGCGTCGCCGACTACACGCAGGCGGTCATGGACCTCGGCGCCACGGTCTGTACGCCGAGGCGTCCGGCCTGCGATGGCTGTCCACTCGCCGATCGCTGTGTCGCCCGCGCCGAGGGACGGGTGGGGGCGATTCCCGCGGCACGACCGAAGCGCGCGCTGCCCGAACGCGAGACCCGCATGCTGCTGCTGCAGGACCCGGACGGGCGGGTACTGCTCGCACGCCGTCCCGCCCCGGGAATCTGGGGCGGGCTCTGGTGCTTCCCGGAGCTGGACGTCGCGGCGGATCCGGTCGACACCGTCGCCACGATGCTCCGACTGCCCGCGGACGGCGTTCCTCCGCTCTCGGCCTGGGGAACGGTCCGCCACACCTTCACGCACTATCGGCTCACGATCACGCCGCTCCACGGGGTCCTCGCGCGGGCCGTGGACAACGTCCGCGAGGAGGGGCGCGACTGGTTTGCTCCGGCGGAAACGGGGCACGTAGGATTGGCCGCCCCGGTGAAGCGGTTGCTCGACGTGCTCTGCGCCGACGACCTCGCTTCCGCCGCACCCGCCCGCAGCAAGCAGGAACCGCGACCATGAGCCGGACCGTGCACTGCCGTCTCTACGGAGAGGAGCTCGAGGGACTGGACGCCCCGCCCTTTCCCGGTCCGAAGGGCCAGGAGATCTACGAGACCGTCTCGAGGAAGGCCTGGGACGCCTGGCTCGCGCGCCAGACCATGCTCATCAACGAGAAGCACCTGAACATGATGGATCCGGACGCCAGGAAGTATCTGTCCGCGCAGCGGGATCGGTTCCTTTCCGGCGAGGCCGCGGACCAGGCGGAGGGCTACGTGCCGCCGAGCGAGGGGGGCTGAGGCCCGCCCTCGAACCGCGCCGTCACCTCGCTTGACCCCCTTCGGACCCCGCGGTTAAATGCGCGTCCTTCCCGGGCCGGGTAGCTCAGTTGGTAGAGCAGCGGACTGAAAATCCGCGTGTCGGCAGTTCGATTCTGCCCCCGGCCACCAAGTCTTCACGCCTTTCGTTCCAGTCACCCGTGGACTGCCGACACGGGTCGGCACAACGCGGTTGCCGGTTCGATTCTGCCCCCGGCCACCAAGTCTTCACGCCTTTCGTTCCGGTCACCCGTGGACTGCCGACACGGGTCGGCACGACGCGGTTGCCGGTTCGATTCCGCCCCCGGCCACCAACCTCGCGCGCCGATCGTTCCAGACCCATCCCATCTGGACATCCACAGCGAATCCCACCCGACGAATCCTCCTGGACACCCACGCGACTCGGCTGGAGACCCAGGCGCTTCGTCGGCGCATGCGCCACCCGTTCGAGCGCGCGGTACGTCCGAGCGAGTCCTGACGGCGAAAGCCGAGATGCGCGTGACAACCGATCCCGGTGCAAGCGACGACTCTACACAGGGGTCGGATGCTGACCCTCGACGCGCTACGCGAGCCCGCGCAGGCGGCTGCGTCCGGTCGTGATCGCGAAGCGCTGAAGAGACACGGGCAGGCCGACGGCCGCGCCGAAGACTTCCTCGATCCTCAGCACGCAGCCGGTCCACCAGTCGGGTGAGGCACGGATGCCAGCCGGGATCTTGGGCGTCGACAGAGAACGTCCGGTTCGAGCGACCAGTTCCACATAGGCCCGCACGGTCAGCTCCGGACCGCCGGTCCCCGGCCCGGTCAGTGGAAGCAGCAGCGCGTCTCGCGGGACCGCTCCCCTGTCCACGGCGCGCAGACGGCGCTGGATGCTCGTGAAGTCGCTGTCCTTCAGGGTGTCAGCGATCCCGGCGCGGATCGGATTCAGATCCACGTAGGTCATGCAGGCCAGCACCGCCGATTCGTCGAGCAGGGCCTGGCACTTGTAGCGCCCCTCCCAGAACCGCCCCGTGCAGTCGTCCTCTGCGTTCGCGGCGCGGGCAACGGCCTCGTTGAGAAAGCGCATGAACCAGCTCAGGCTCCCGAGGCGCTGGCGCAGCGCCGCCAGCCGATCGGGCTGCATGAGCAGGACGCGAGCCCTCCGTTCCTGTTCCGCCTCGGACATCGGCTCGATGCCCCTAGACAGACGGGCCCAGCGCCGCGCGACGTCCTCGTCCGACCAGGTGTCGGCGGCCCCGGGGTCGATGCGGAGCACCACGTGGCTGTGGTTGCTCATCACCGCCCATGCATAGAGGGAGACGGCGAAGCTCTGCGCCAGATCGAGCAGGCGCGCCTCGATCCAGCCGCGACGGTGATCGAAGTTCCTGCCGGTGGCCGGATCGTCGCCGCAGAGCCACGCTCGCCGGACGCAGCGGCTCACACAGTGGTAGAAGCCCGGGGCTTCGGGGTCGACGGTCATGCTGCGCGGGTATCCCATGACGCGAGCATCTCGATGCAGCCAACGCGGTGCATGGGCAGAAAGCTCGTGCGGCTGTGCGCCAGCGGAGGGAACGTGGTCCTCCCTCCCGGAGGGGGCAGGGGGGGGTGGTGTGGGTGTCCAGGGAAGAAGCTATCGTGGGGTCCACGCGCCGGTGGGCGCACGGGCGGGTCCCCGGCGTCGGCGAGGTAGCAGGGAGGAGGTGTGCGCCATGGACGACGCTCTCGTACCGGACGATCCGGAGGCGGTCGCAGAGGCCCTGCGCCGACGCGGCTGGCTGACCGAGGACGATCGGGTCCGCTCGGTGGGGAGGGCCGGCGAGGGGAACATGAATCTCGTGCTGCGGGTTCGCTGGCGCGATGCGCGCGGCGCCGAGCACAGCGCGATCCTCAAGCAGGCGCGTCCCTGGGTGGAGAAGTATCCGGAGATCCCCGCGCCACCGGATCGACTCCTCGTGGAGGCCGACTTCTATCGCGCCGTCGCGGCTTCGGACCCCGCGCTCGCGGCGGGGATGCCTGCCCTGCGGGCGGTGGACGAGGAGGCGCGCCTGGCCTGGCTCGAGGACCTCGGCGAGGCGGCGGACTACCTGCCGTGCTACGGCAGCCAGGCACTGCCCCAGACGGAGCTCGACGCCCTGCTCCGCTGGCTCGGCGCGCTCCATCGGATCCGCCTCGACGCGGCCACCTGGCCACGACTGCGGAACCGGGCGATGCGTGCCCTCAACCACGCGCATCTCTTCGCGATCCCCCTCGACCCCGAGCAGGCCCCCGACGTCGACGCCGCCTGTCCGGGGCTGCAGGCCGTCGCCGAGGGTTACCGGCAGGACGGGGCGCTCCGGACGGCCATGGAGCTTCTCGGCGCGCGCTATCTCGAGGACGGCTCGACGCTGCTCCACGGCGACTTCTATCCCGGAAGCTGGCTGCGCACGGCGGCCGGTCCCCGGGTGATCGACCCCGAGTTCGGCTTCCTCGGCTGCCCCGAGTTCGACGTGGGCGTGCTCCGCGCCCATCTCGACTTCGCCGGTGCAGCCGATCGCTCGCTCGACGCCTATGCGCCGCCAGTCGGCTTCGATCCGGTGCTGGCCGAGGGCTTCGCCGGCGTGGAGCGGATCCGTCGCCTCCTCGGCGTGGCGCAGCTGCCCCTCGAGGCCGATCTCGCCCAGCGCCGTGCCTGGCTGGAGCAGGGCCGAGCCGCAGTGCTCGCCGCCGCAGCGTGAGTGGATGTCCACGACAGGAGCTCATCCGGGCAACTGCCCGTCGTGTGGGTGTCCAAGAGACGTTCCCGCGTGGGTGTCCAAGAGACGCTCGCGTGAGAGACGCTTCAGAGACGCGGGAGGGTGTCCAAGAGACTTTCAGCGGCCGCTCGAGGCCGATCTCGCCCGGCGCCGTGCCTGGCTGGAGCAAGGGCCGAGCCGCCGTGCTCGCCGCCGCAGCCTGAGTGGATGTCCACGACAGGAGCTCCATCCGGGCAACTGCGCGTCGTGTGGGTGTCCAAGAGACGTTCCTTTCCAAGAGACGTGCGTGGGTGTCCAAGAGACGTTTTCCGCCGCTGCGTACTGAATAGGAACTCTCCATGACCGACCGGATTCCCCTGGTGATCGACACGGATCCCGCCCTCGGTGTCGTGCACGGTGGACGCCCGCGGGACGTGGACGACGCCTTCGCCATCGCCGAGGCCCTGAACGCGCTCGACGTGGACCTGCGCGGCATCACGCTCACCTTCGGCAACGCACCGCTGGAGAAGGCGGTCGCGGTGGCGCGGGAGCTCCTGGCGGTGGCCGGGGCGGAGGTGCCTCTCGCGGTCGGCGAGGCCGCGGCGATCCCCACCGAGGGCGTGCCGCCGGAAACCGAGGCCACACGGCTCCTGCGCCGACTCCTGGAGGCGGGTCCGCTGCGCGTCGCGGCCCTCGGCCCCCTGGGCAATCTCGGCACGCTCCTGCTGCGCCACCCGGAGCTCGCCGGCAACCTCGAGGAAGTGGTCGTGGTCGGGGGCCGTACGGCGGGCAACCCCTTCTATCTCGGCGCCGTCGGGCCCGTGCGCGACTTCAATTTCGAGAACGACGTCCGCGCCGCCCGGGTGCTGCTCGAGGCCGGCGTTCCGGTCGTCTGCGCAGGCTTCGAGCTCTCGAGCCCCGTGGCCATGGAGGCCTCGCACCTCGACGCGATCGCGGCCCACGACACGCCCCTCGCCCGCCATCTCGCCGCGGGCGCGCGCCCCTGGCTCGAGCACTGGACCCGGGAGTTCCCGGCGGACCCGGGCTTTCATCCCTGGGACTCGGCGGCCCTGTGCTGGATCCGCACCCCGGAGCTGATCCGTGCCGAGCCCCGGGGCTGGCGGATCCGCGAAGTGGAGGTCGCACCGACCCGGGGCAATCCGGACGACAGCCCGCGCCTCGTCCCGTGGCTCGAGACCGCGGCCGAGCTGCCGGGAAGCCTCACCTTCTGCACCGGTTTCACCCCCGGCGGCGCGGAACGCTTCCTCGCCAACGTGGTCCGCTACAGCCGCTGAGCGACGACCGGCCCCTCCCCCTGCGCGCGGACGACCGCGGCGAGGCGCACCCGGCGGGAGCCCCTTCGACGGGCGCGAGGAATCGGACCCGTGGCAGGTCCCCGTCCACGAGCGACCCGTCGCGCTCAGGCGGCGACCGTGAAACCCACGAGGAGATAGACCCCCACGGCCAGCGCGCCCACGCAGAGCGCGTAGGGAAGCTGGGTGCGCACGTGATCGATGTGGTCCGACGCCGCACCGGTGGAGGCGAGGATCGAGGTG
>JAZBPF010000435.1:0-5783 GCA_036351515.1 Pseudomonadales bacterium
CTCGGAGTCCGCCTGCGCGGCCAGGAACTCGACCACGTCCCACTCCTTGCGCAGGCGCGCGTGGTCCAGGGCCGTGCGCCCGGCCGCATCCTCGGCGGCCGGGTCGACCCCCTGCTCCAGGAGCCAGCGGACGGTCGACAGGCGGCCTTCCTCGGCGGCGTGCATGAGGGGGGTCATGCCGCCGTCGTCGCGGGCCTGGAGGTCCACGCCGTGGGTCGCGAGCAGGGGAAGCATCTCCGGTTCGCGGGATGCCGCCGCGAAGTGCACCGGCGCCCAGCCCGACCGGTCCCGGGCATCCAGGGGCGCCCCCAGCTCGATCAGGCGCGCCACGAGCTCGACGTTCTTGCTGCGGATCGCGTCCATGAGGACCGTGGAGCCATGATCGTTCGCCGCCTCGACGGAGGCACCCGAGGCGACGAGGAACTCGGCGACTTCCTGGTGACCGCGGCGTGCCGCGAGCATCAGTGCCGTGACCTCGCTCGCATCGCGTGCGGACACGTCGGCCCCCGCGGCGACGAGGCGGCGCAGCGCTTCCAGTTGCCCGGCTTCGGCCGCGAACATCAGGGCCGTGCGCCGACCGACGACGCGCGCGTCCACGTCGGTTCCGGCTTCCAGCTCCGTACGGAGCGCCTCGAGATCGCCGGACGCAGCGGCCTGCACGAGCGGGGTCACGCTCGGCACCCCGGCCGGCTGGACCGTGGCCTCGACGTCGGAGGCGGCGGCGCCGGACGGCGGCGGGTCCGTGTCACATGCGGAAAGCAGGAGTCCGATCAGCAGACCGGCGAAGCGTGATGCCATGGACGGGTTCCTCGAGGAAAGCGGAGCACCCGGAGCAGGACGAACTCCCCGGGCGGCGAGGACGGACCTCGCGCGCCCGGGGCCCCGCAGGCCGGGCTCAGAGCGACCAGCGAACGCTGGCAGCAGCGGTGGTCCCGATCAACTGCTCGAAGATCGTGACTTCCCCACCGGTCTGGGAGTCCTGCGTGATCTCGCGCTCGTCGTTCAGCAGGTTCTGCACCTTCAGCTGGAACGTGAGGCTGTCGGTGGGATAGAAGCTGTAGACGAGATCCACGAGATGGATCGGCTGCTCGAAGGCGTCCGCAGCACCCGGCAGGGACGGGTCCGGCTGGCGCCCTGCGGAGAAGATCCGGTCCCCGTAGACGTTGTACACGAGCGACGCACTGTGACGCGCGTCGGGCGAGTCGTAGCCGAGGTGCAGGTTCACCACCCACTGGGAGTGCTGGGTCAGCCGACGGCTGTCGTTGGTGAGCGCGGCGGCCGCGTCCCCGAGCTGGAGCTCGGAGTCCGACAGTGTCAGGTTGCCGGCCACGAACATGCCGTCGACCCAGGAGCCGACCCAGTCGGTTGCGAAGTCCATGCCCTTGAGGAACTCGAACTCGACCCCGTAGAGCTCGCCCGTGTCGGCGTTGACGAAGGTGAGCACCTGGTTGTCGTCGGTCCCCGCCGCCTGCACCGTCTCGATCGGATTCTCGATGTCCTTGTAGAACAGGGACACGGTGAAGTTGTCGCCGTTGCCCCAGAACCACTCGGCACGCACGTCGTAGTTGGTGATGTCCGAAGGCTGGAGCCCGGGCACCCCGGCGATCCGCGCTTCCGTGAGCGGGTCGATGTACACGGCGGGCGAGATCTCCCGCAGGTCCGGCCGCGCGACGGTCTGGCTGTAGTTGAAGCGCAGCTGGAAGTCGTCGGCCCCGAAACGGTCCTGCTGGATCCAGGTGAGCGCCGCGGACGGGTAGAGGTCGTCCGTGAGCAGCACGCTGTCGCCGAGGTCCTCGTCGGGAACGACGGACTGCCCCTGGTCGGTGGAGAACTCGAGCTGGTCGATGGCGAGGGAGGCCTGCCGGAACTCCTCGTAGCGCACGCCGGCGGAGAAGCGCCAGGTGCCCTGCCAGGTGGCGTCGAACTTCCCGTACCAGCCCTCCGTGAACTGTCCGGCGAGGTAGGAATCGGGCAGACCGCTGTTGATGCTCACGCGGTAGTTGTTGGCCGGATCGCTGACGGCCGCGGTGGTGAGCGCGGCGTCCGCGGTCCCGCCGACGTCGGCCTGGAGCGCCCCGATGGGCGTCTGCGTGCTGTTCAGGAACAGCTGCGTGAGCAGGAACTCCCGGCCCTTCCGGGCGTAGTCGTAGCCGCCGGAGAATTCGAGGTCCCAGTTGCGCGTCATGACCGGCAGGATGACGTCGTAGCCGTAGCTCTCGACCTCGTCCGTGAGATCCGTGAAGCGGTAGACCCCGGCGGAGTTCGAGGTCCGCAGACGCGTGGACAGGAATTCGCCGGTGGCGGGGTCGACGGCGCTCTGGGTCTCGAAGCGGGTCTCGTTCGGGACGGAGGTGTCCGCGGTCGAGTCCGAGTAGTACCACTCGAAGCGCAGCCCCTCGAGGGCCCCGAGCGGCAGGAAGCCCAGCAGATCCAGCGTCGCCGTACCGAGCTCGTGCGTGCCACCGAGCTGGAACACTTCGAGCTCCCGCTGCTCGTAGCGCTGCCCGTAGAAGCCGAGCGCCTGCCCGTCCTCCTGCAGGAAGTTCGCGTTGAAGCCGCGGGCGAAGTTGGTGTCCTCCTCGGTGTTGCGCAGGAGCATGTAGGAGACGTCGAGGGTCTGTTCCCCCGCCCACACGACGCCGGCCTTCGCCGCACCGGTCATGGCGACCTGGTGCACGGTCCGGGAGGTCTCGAAGAAGCGGTTCTCCGGATCGACGAGGTTCCGGTTGATCCGCTCCCGGTTGCGGTAATTGTTGTCGTAGGAGCCGATCAAGAGCCCGCCGACTTCCCAGTTCTCATCGGCGCCGAGGTAGACGCGGTTGCCCGCGGAGACCTGCAGGTCGAGATCGGGATCGACGTCCCCTTCCTCCACACCCGTCGTCGAGTCGAGCGAGGCCGCGAGCTCGCGGTTGACCGCGAGCGCCTCCTCGAAGGTCGCGGGCCCGTCGAAGCGCAGGGTGGAGAGGATCTGCTCCGGCCCGAAGTCACCGCGGTAGGTACCGATCGCCTGCTGGATCACGCCGGGCAGGGCGCGGGTACCGTCGTCCTCGCCGAGCCAGTCGTCGTCCCCACCGGAAGAGGTGTAGGTGCCGCTGTTCGACTCGAAGTTCCAGCCGCCGCCGACCTCGATATCGAGGACCGGGCCGTCGGGGATATGCCGCGTGCGGATGTCGATGTTCCCGCCCCCGAAGGCCGCCGGCATGTCCGCCGAGTAGCCCTTCTGGACCGCGAGCGAGTCCAGGATGTTGGTCGGGAAGATATCCAGAGGAATCACGTTCCTCATGAAGTCCGGCGACGGGATGCTGGCGCCGTCGAGCAGGGTGCTCGAGTAGCGCTCCCCCAGGCCGCGAACGTAGACGAACTGGTTGTCGACCAGCGTGAGGCCCGGCACCCGCCGCAGTGCCGCGGCGACCGTGCTGTCGCCCACGCGACTGATGTCCTCGGCAGACAGCAGGTCGACCACCACTTCCTGCTCCAGGCGCTCGACGACGACGTCCGTGGCGCTGGAGCGCAGCCGTCCGACGACGACCACTTCCTCGATCGGCCCGCTCGCCTGCGCGGTCTCGGCCTGGGCGGCCAGCGCAGCGGGAGCCTGCCCGCCCAGCGCTGCGACGAGCGCCGGCAGGAATCGCATGGGCACGCCATGCCTCGTTCGGTTCTTCATGCCGCCATCCCCCGGGATTGCGATGCTGGACGCTCGGAGGAGCCGGCCGCGGGGCCGACTCCTCCGCACTCGACGCAGATGCCCGAGCCTCAGGGCGTCGTCTGGAAGTAGAGCGGAATCCGGCGGTTGCCTTCGTTCAGGCCGAAGGTCCAGCCGGTCGTCCAGTCGTCCTCGGTGGACACGGCGCCGAGCCGGCCCGGGAAGACCACGGTGGATCCGTCCTCGATGGTGATCGTGGTCACGTCGAGGTCGGGGTCGTAGCCGGCGACCCGGAAGTCCTCGGTTGCCAGGATCGAGACGTTGGCGTTGTTGGCATCGCCGATGATCACGTTCGCCTGGGTGACGTCCGCAGTCGCAGCGTCGCCGTCGTCGTCGAAGGTGACCTCGTTGAAGTCGTAGGTACCCGTACCCGTGTTCGTGAAGAACTGGGCCACCGTGTCACCGTTCCCGAGCGAATCCTGGGTCGGCGTCGCGCAGGCGATGACCGAGGCGGTGAAGGTCGTCTCGCCGGCCTGGGCGGCGTCGCGGGTCGCGCCGTCGTCGAGCTCGAGACACTCGTTCCCCGCAGCGGTCGCCGGGTTGGCCAGCGCACCGTAGCCGTCGTAGACGACCATGTTGCTGATGCTGCTGCGGGCGCCGAGGCGGAGCAGGACGCCCTCGGAGTCGCCGTGCGTGCCCGGGTTCTCGTCGATCATGGACGGGATGCAGGTGAGACCGGTGACCGTCGGCGAGGTGGTCGGCGTCGTGTCGAGGGACTCGCCGGCACCGCCGCGGGTGTCGCTGATGTTGTCGGCCTCGATGCAGCGGTTGCCGTCGAGGAGCGGCTGGATCACGAGCGCGTCCGTGATGCTGCCGACGTAGCCGTCGGAGTAGTCGAGGGAGTCGTCGCGAACGTAGAGGAGCACGACCTTTTCGACGGCGACCGCGCCACCGAACCATTCGATACCGTCGTCGAAGGTGGAGTAGACCTCGACGTGATCGATCGTCGTTCCGGAGCCGACCGCGTTCAGCGTGATGCCGTTGAGCTCGTCGCCGGGGGCGACCTCGAAGCCCGAGTGCTTGGTCACGACGTAGCGGAGCGAACCGGAGCTCTCGGCGTTGTTGTCGCCGCCGTAGAAGGTCGGGATGCCCTCGGTCTGCACGCCGCAGGAACCGTCCGCGCGCTGCGTGTCGGAGCAGTTGTTGGTGATGCCGTTGCCGTTGACCTGGATGCCGCCCCAGAGGGAGACGTCCTGGGGACCGGCGATGCCGAGCACGGCATCCGAGAATGCGGTGAAGGTGATCGGGGCCGTGGGGCTGCCATTGGCGACGAGCCGGGAGCCACGGTTCACGAGCACGTAGTCGGCGGAGTCGAGGAACGCGAGGGTGTTGCCCGGGCGGATGGTGACCGTCGGGCCCTCACCGTCCTGCGGCACGGACGGGGGCGACGCCACGGTGTTGTCGATGCTCTCGCCGATCGCCAGCGTGTCCTCGAAGATGTGGACGCCGGAGATGAACGGGATCGTGAGGTCGACCGTCAGCGGGTTGTTCTCGCCCACGAAGTCCGACGTGTAGGTGCAGTTCGTGCCGTCGAAGGTGCCCTGGATCAGCGTGTTCGAGGCCGGATCCTGGTAGTTGGCGCAGGGGTTGTTGGAGCCGCCTCCGCCGGTGGAAGTGCTGTTGTCGACGGAGTTGTCGATATTCGTCGGCGTCAGGTTGATGTCGCCACCGCCGCAGCCCGCGAGCAGGGCGACGGACGCAGCCAGAGTGATCTTGCGGATCATGGAAACCCCCGAAACACGGTTCTGGAATGGTCAGGTCGACCGCCCGACGGTGCGCCGCGGCGGACACGAGGTGACTCGGGGGCGCGAGTCTAGGGAGGGTTCGTGAATGGACCGTTACATGGACGAAAGCCGCTCATGAATCTTTCGTGACAGCGATCGGGGGCCGGATCCGGACCACGGATCGTCACGAAACCAGAACATCGACGTCACATTGCGCCCCTAGGCTCCAACGCGGTCCGGAGTGCGGCCGGTCGGCACTGGAGCGGTCATGGGGTACCGCGAGCTCCTCAAGAAGTACATCCGGTTCCTCGAACTGAACGTCGGGGACAACTACATCGAGCAGATCCCCGAGTCCC
>JAZBPF010000436.1:0-2092 GCA_036351515.1 Pseudomonadales bacterium
GCCCCGAGGGGGCGGCCACCTTCGCCGCCTGGGAGCAGGCGGTGGCCGCAGGACAGGTCGATCGCGAGGCCCGATCGGTGCTGTTCAACTGCGCCACCGGCCTGAAGTATCCGCTGCCGCCGGCCGGGATCCCCCTCGCCCGGGGCGCCGAGCCGGACTGGGCGGCGCTGGCCTGATCAGCGCCCGGCGGCGGCCCGGGCCAGCGCCCCTGCCGATACTCGACGAGCTCGTCGTCGCGGGCGTTCACGAGCGTGCCATGCCGCTCCCGCCCCTCAAGGTTGACGGTCGGTGCAGCACGGGTATGTTAAGGCGCAGCAAGGAACGGGGATGTCGAGGGGCAGTGCAGTAGGGGGTCCGGTCGCCCGTCTTCATCAGAATTGACGATGCGTCTCCCCGGGCCGCCCGGCACCGTTCGCTCGGGCGACAGGCGGGGAGGGTATGCCGTGACGAATGCGGTCGGAATCGATTCACGGATCCGTGCGGGGCGGGCCGAGCGGTGGGTCTTCGCGGCCATGGGGCGCCCCGGGGTGGTGCTCGCGCTCGCGCTGCTCGGCGTCCTGGCGGCCGGATCCGGCCTCCGGGGCGTGCACAAGGACCCCTCCGTCGACGCCTTCGTGCCCACGGATCATCCCGCGGCCCTGGCCCGGGACGAGGCCCGGGAGCTCTTCGGGGTGGAGGACCCGGTCGTCGTGGGCCTCGTGGCCGAACCCGGGCGCTCGGCCTTCACGGCGCCGGTGCTCGAGGCGCTGCGCCGGATCCACGATCGGGTCCGGCTGCTGCCGGAGGTGCGCAAGCACGAGGTCGTGAGCCTGGCGAGCGAGCGGGTGATCCACGGGGAGGGCGGCGACCTGCTCGTGGACCCGATCCTCGAGGACGGGCCCCTGTCGGCGGCGGACGCGGCCCTCGCCTGGGAGCGGGTGCAGGCCATGCCCATGTTCCTCGACCTCCTCGCCTCCCGCAGCGGCGACACGGTCACGCTGATCGTGCCCGTGGAGGATCCGAACCACGCGCAGGAGGTCTACGGCGCGATCCGCGCCGTCGCCGAGGAGGAAGCCCCGCCGGGGGTCTCCGTGCAGGTGGCCGGCGTGGCCGCCATGAACGCCCGGCTCGCGGCCATCGTCGACGGTGACACGCGCCTGTTCATCCCCCTGGCGGTGCTGGTGGTGCTCGGGGTGCTGCTCGTGGCCCTGCGCCGTCCCGTGGCCCTGCTGGGCCCCCTGCTGGTGATCGCCGGGTCCGCCGCCGTCGCGATCGGCCTCATGGGCTGGACCGATTCCCGCTACTACCTCATCACCACGGCCCTGCCCGTGGTGATCATGGCCATCGCCGTCGCCGACTGCCTGCACGTCACGGCGTTCCATCTGCAGGCCCGGAGCGAGGAGCCGGGCTTCTCGGCGCGGGACGCCGTCGCCATCGCCATCGGCCGCACCTGGCTGCCGGTGACGCTGACGAGCCTGACCACGATCGCGGCCTTCCTCGGGCTCTCGGTCGGTGCGGCCATGCGGCCCATCAGCGAATTCGGGGTGTTCGCGGCCGTGGGCGTCGCCGGCGCCTGGCTGCTCAGCCTCACGGCGCTGCCGGCGGTGCTCGTGCTCACGGACCTCGCCCCGACCGCGGGCCCCGCGCGGCCGGCGGCCCCGGCAGCGGTGGACCGCATGCTCGGACGCTTCACGGCCGCGGTCGCCGGCCGCCCGGCCCTGTCCCTCGCGGTGCTCGGGCTCTGTGTCGCGGGCCTGGTGCTGGCGGCGACCGGCGCGCGCTTCGACTACGAACGCAAGCGCTACTTCGCGCCCGGGGACCCGGTCCGCGTGGCGGACGGCGTGCTCTCCGAGCGGCTCGGGGGGCTCAACTTCCTGGACGTCGTGGTGGAGGCCCCGGAGGAGGGCGGCGTGCTCCGGGCGGACACGATCGCCGCACTCGGAACGCTGCGCCGGGAGCTCGCGTCGCTCCCCGGCGTCACCCGCGTCTCGGCCATCGACGACTACGTGCAGGTCATGCACCGGGCGCTCGTCGGGGAGGACGCCGAGCGGATCCCGCTCTCGGGGAACCGGCCGGCCCAGTACATGTTCCTCTACGAGGCCGCGGGGGAGCC
>JAZBPF010000437.1:0-2588 GCA_036351515.1 Pseudomonadales bacterium
AGGAGCCGGCGCCAGTCGTCCCCGTGCCAGGGGATGTCCCTTGCGGGTATCATGCGCACCCGCCGCGAGGCGCCGCTCCGCGCCGGAGCCCGGCGCCCATGCCGATTCCGAGAGGTGCTGGAGAGACCATGGCGTCCTATTCCACCAACGAATTCCGTTCCGGGCTCAAGGTCATGCTGGACGGTGACCCCTGCTCGATCCTGGAGAACGAGTTCGTGAAGCCCGGCAAGGGCCAGGCCTTCAACCGTGTGCGCCTGCGCAACCTGAAGACCGGACGCGTCTGGGAGCGGACCTTCAAGTCCGGGGAGTCGCTCCCGGGGGCCGACGTCATGGAACTCGACATGGAGTACCTGTACACGGACGGCGAGTTCTACCACTTCATGAAGACGGACGGCAGCTTCGAGCAGGTCGCCGCCTCCGAGGACGCCGTCGCCGAGGCGAAGGCGTGGCTCAAGGAGCAGGAGACCTATCAGGTCATGCTCTGGAACGACGCTCCGCTCTCCGTCACGCCGCCGAACTTCATCGAGCTCGAGATCGTCGAGACCGACCCGGGCCTGAAGGGCGACACGGCCCAGGGCGGCACGAAGCCCGCGACCCTCTCCACGGGCGCCGTCGTGAAGGTCCCGCTGTTCGTGAACCAGGGCGAGGTGATCCGCGTGGACACGCGCACCGCCGAGTACCAGAGCCGCGCCAGGTCCTGAGCGTCCCCGCCATGGCCGACTGGCGGCCGGGCACGACGCCCGCCGTGCTCCGGGCCCGGGCGGCGCTCCTCGCCCGGGTCCGCGCCTTCTTCGCCGAGCGCGGCGTGCTCGAGGTCGACACCCCGATCCTCGCCCGGACCACGGTCACCGAGCCGGCCATCGCCTCCGTGGCCGCCGACGGCGGCTGGCTCCAGACCTCCCCCGAGTACTTCATGAAGCGCCTGCTCGCCGCGGGGGCCGGTCCGATCTACCAGCTCGGCCACGTGTTCCGGGCGGGCGAGCACGGGCGCCTGCACAATCCCGAGTTCCTGCTTCTCGAGTGGTACCGCCCGGACTTCGACGACGGCGCCCTCATGGACGAACTCGAGGCGCTCCTCGCCCCGGAGCTCGCCGGCTTTCCCGCGCGGCGCGTCCCCTTCGCGGAACTGGTGGGGGACTGGTGCGGGGTCGATCCCCTCGCTGCGGACCCCGCGGCCCTCGCGGACGCCGTGGCCCGGCGCTGGGCCGCGGCGGACCGGGAGGGGGACCCCCTCGCCCTCGCCGGCGGGGACCGGGTCGCGCTCCTCGACCTCGCCTACGCCGAGGCGCTCGCCGCGAGCCGCGGCGCGCTCTTCGTCACCGCCTTCCCCGCCGCCATGGCGGCGCTCGCGCGGCTGCACCCCGACGGGCGCACGGCGGCGCGCTTCGAGCTGCTGGTGGACGGCGTCGAGCTCGCCAACGGCTTCCACGAGCTCGCGGACCCCGCCGAGCAGCGCCGGCGCTTCGAGGCGGACCGGAGGCGCCGGCGGGAGGCAGGCCTGCCGGTCCCGGCGCTGGACGAGCCGTTCCTCGCCGCCCTCGCGCACGGCCTGCCGGACTGCGCCGGCGTCGCCGTCGGCCTCGACCGGGTGCTGCTCCTGGCCACGGGGGCACCGGAACTCGACGCCGTGATGCCCTTCAGCTGGCGGCGCTGCTGAGGCGCCCGATCGCCGCACCGAGGCGCACGGGGGCTTCCGGGAGCAGCGTCGGCGCCCAGACCAGCTGCCCCGGCGGGTGCAGCAGGATCACCGTGGAACCGAGCTCGAAGAGCCCCATCTCCTCGCCGCGGCGCAGCGTCACCGGGGCCTCCAGGGCCAGGCGCCAGGGTTCCGCCGTCCGCGGCGTGACGCGCCCGGCCCAGACCGTGCGGATGCCGCCGACGATCATGGCGCCGACGAGCACCATCGCGAAGGGCCCCGTCGGTCCGCGGAACGTGCAGACCACCCGTTCGTTGCGGGCGAAGAGCCCGGGCCGGGCCAGCACCGTCGCCGGGTTCACGGAGAACAGGGGCCCGGGGACGTAGCTCATGCGCTCGAGGGTGCCGTCGAGGGGCATGTGCACGCGGTGGTAGTCTCGGGGCGAGAGATAGAGCGTGGCGAAGCTGCCGTTCGCGAAGCGCGCCGCGAGCGCGGCGTCCCCGAGCAGTTCCTCGGCGCGGTAGGACACGCCCTTGACCTGGAGCAGCCGCGTCCCGTCGAGGGGACCCGCCTCGGACACGGCCCCGTCGCAGGGGCTCGAGACCGCCCGGGGGTCCGCGTCGAGCGGGCGCACGCCGGCGCGCAGCGGGCGCGTGAAGAACGCGTTGAAGCGGTCGTAGGCCCGCGGATCGGCGTGTTCGGCCTCTTCGAGCGCGACGCCGTAGCGGCGCACGAAGAGGCGGATCGCGAGCTGCGTGAGCGGGCCCAGGCGCGCCCGGGCGAAGGCGCCGGCGAGACGCGTGAGCAGGCGCTGGGGAACCAGGTACTGCAGGAGGAGGAACAGGCGGGCGCCGGGCGTCGGGGTCACGGTTCGTCCCCGGTCGCCACGGGGACGTCGTCCCGGAAGCCCCACTCGCTCCAGGAGCCGTGGTAGGCGCGCACCCGGGGCGCG
>JAZBPF010000438.1:0-4789 GCA_036351515.1 Pseudomonadales bacterium
CGGCGAACACGTCCTCCTCGTACGTGTAGTCCTCCTGGAGCGAGTCGTCGAAGGCCCCGTCCACGTCGATCTCCACGGCACCGCTCGCCTGGTTCGCCGGATCCGTCACGAACGCGTTCAGGGCAGCCGGATTGGGCGCGAAGGGCATGGGGTAGTCGTCGACCGTTTCGTAGGGGTTCGCCTGCACGAGGTCCGCCCAGGGCACGAGCGCGTAGCCGTCGCTCCCCGGGGTGGCGAGGTCGTACTGGATCTCGTCGTAGTCGAAGTCCCGCTCCATGCGCTGGAACTTGAAGCCGGTCTTCCAGCTGCCCTCGGCGATGTCCATCTCCGGGAGCTCGCGTTCGTAGTCGACCTTGAACTGCATCCGGTCCTCGGTCATGTCGCCGCGCTCGTCCTGGAAGAAGGCGGGACGGATCGTGTCGATGCGACTCGGATCCACGACGACCTCGTTCGGATCCACGTTCGGCAGGTAGCTGAACTCGTTGTTCAGGATCCGGTAGTCCTCCGGCGTGCTGCGGAAGCCGTCGGTCTGGTCGTACTCGTAGGCGAAGCCCTCACGGAAGAACTCGGAGCTGAGCTGGAAGAAGGTCTTGTCGGACCGCGATACGTTGCCGGAGATGTCCAGGGTCGCCCGATCGAACTGGTGCTTGCCGCCGAAGGACAGGGACAGGAGCTCGATGTCGGTCGCGTCGGTGGTCGCCTCGTAGCGCATCTGCCCGCGCGGGTCGCCGTTGGCGTCGAGCGTGGCGCGGCCGGTCAGCGGCGTCACGAAGTCGATGGTGCTGCGGCGGACGGGATCGGAACCGAGACGCACGAGCTCCCCCGGTGCGTCGCCGTCCACGATCCGTCGCGACAGGAAGCAGGACTGCGGATTCGCGGGATCGAAGGTGGCGCCACAGGAGTCGTTGTGGTCGTTGTCCATGATGCGGTGATTCCGGCGATCGTCACTGACCTGGTCCTCGGTGTTGTAGATGGTCTTGAGGAACAGGGTCGTGCGCTCGTTCAGCTCGAGGTCGAAGTTGCCGGAGAAGCCGATCCGCTCGCGCTCGATGACGAACGTGTTGAACTCCGTATCCTCGTGATAGAACATGTTCTGCACCGGTTCCTCGTTGAAGCCGAGAGCGCGGCGGGCTTCCGGGAAGGCATCCAGCTGCGGCTGCAGGTCGAGGTAGTCGTTGACCGCAGCGTCCGTGATGAGCGGGTTGTAGTCCTTGTCCCGATTGTCGAAACCCTCGTTCGTCTCGTAGTAGCTGGCGGTGATCTGCACCCCCAGGCGCTGGCCGCCTCCGAACTCGAAGGTGTCGATGTAGGTCCCCGTCCCGTTGGCGAAGGTCTCGTCGCGCAGGGCCGTGTAGTTCCCCCCCACGTTGTAGGTGACCACGCGACCGTCGTAGTCGAGGGCGGACTTCGTCACGAGATTCACGGCACCCCCGAGCCCGTCGCCGTCCATGTCCGGCGTCGGTGCCTTGATGATCTCGATCTTCTCGATCGCGTCCGCGGGCAGGTCGTCGAGGGCGAAGCCACGGCCCGTGTCGCCGTAGTTCGCCCCCCGGCCGGTGCCGCTGGCCGGCATGCGTGCCCCGTCCACCTGCACGCTGTTGTAGGCCGCGCTCACCCCGCGAATGTTGATGTAGCGCGGAATCTCGTCGCCGCCGTTGCCGTCGGCGGACAGGCCCGGCATGCGCTGCATGGCCGTGGCGATGTTGCCGTCGTTGACCTGACCGAACAGCTCCTTGGAGATGATCGTCTCGATGGCCTGGGCGTCACGCTGGTCCTGGATCGCCCGGAGCTGGCCGGTCTCGATGATGCGGCCGTAGACGACCACTTCGTCGATGAGTTCGGAGCCCCGCTGGTCCGCCACGTCCTCTTCCGCATCCGCGGCGTGGGCCGACGGTGTGCTCAGAGCGGCGATCGTGAGGGCGAGCGCGGCGGGCTGGAACCGGCGCCCGAACGCCGTCGAACGGGTGCGGTCGAAGTGCGTTCGAATGAAGTGCATCGGTGGAACCCCCTGAGGTCAGTGGAGGCGCGAGTCTAGGAATCGTCGGGTGACTCTCCGGTGATGCGGGGGTTTCGATTCGACTACGAAATGTCGCGAACGGCCGCTCGGAGGAGCTTTCTCAGCGTCGATCTCCCCGCTGTGCGCACAAGCGTGGGATTTGTCCGCGCGGCAGGAAACGGAGCCGGGGTGCCGTGGGCCATGTGCAGAGTCGTTCCAGAAAGGACTCGAGATCTTCGTCGTGCCGGCGATCAGGGAGCGGAAGTTCAGGCGCGGCGGGAGGTCGCGAACAGCGCGGCGCGGATCCGGTCGGACAGGCGCTCCGTGAGCATCATCATGGCGACGATGAGGAGGATGAACGCGAGCATGTCCGGGTAGTTCAGGGTCTGGTTGGCGAGGTGGAGGGAAAATCCGAGGCCGCCGCCACCGAAGACGCCCAGGGCGATGGCCCCGCCCACGTTGATCTCGAAGAGATAGAGCGTGTTGGCCACGAAGGAGGGCAGGACGCAGGGCAGCACCGCGTAGCGGATCACCTGACCGCGACTCGCCCCCACGGCGCGCAGGCCCTCGAGGATCCTCTCGTCCACCTGCTCCACGGCGTCGGCGAAGAGCTTGCCGAACATGCCCGTGGAGCCCACCACGAGCGCGAGCGTCCCGGCGAAGGGGCCGAAGCCCACGGCCACGACGATCACGAGCATGATCGCGAAGTCCGGCGCCGCGCGCTGGGCCCCGAGGAGCACGCGGAACGGCGTGCGCAGCCAGGGAATCGGCGCGGTGTTCCGGGCGGAGAGGAAGGCGAGCACGAAGGCCAGGGCGGCTCCCACGGTGGTGCCGAGGAACGCCATGGCCAGCGTCTCGCCGATGGACGCGAACACCTGCGGATCCTCCCAGAGGATCTCCACGCGCGGCGGCAGCATCTCTCCGAGCAGGTCGACGATGTAGTGGAAATCCGTGAACAGCAGGGTCGGGTCGATGCCGAGGACGACGAAGGCCAGGGTCACGAACGCCGCGTTGCCCGCGAGGAAGGCGTAGGTCCGCCGCCGCTTCCGGGACGGCAGGGCCTCGGGCCGCAGTTCAGGCACTGCTGCGTCCCTCGCTCAGGAGCACGCGCCGGAGCGCATCGGAGACGCGTTCGGACAGCGCGATGAGCAGCAGGAGCACGAGAAAGGTCGTGGTCACCCGCTCGTACTCGAGGAGGTTCAGGGCGTAGGAGAGCTCGTAGCCGAGGCCTCCTGCGCCGACGGCCCCGAGGAGCCCCGCCTGGCGCATGTTCACCTCGAAGCGGAACAGGGTGCTCGCCACCAGCGCGGGCATGAGTTCGGGGATCACACCGAAGCGGATCACGTGCCAGGGGCCCGCGCCGGTGCAGGCGATGGCGTCGAGCTTCTCCGGATCGATCTCCTCGATGGCGTCGGCGAGGAGCTTGCCGAGCATGCCCACGGACCCGAGGGCGATGGCGACGATGCCGGGGAAGGCGCCGAGCCCGAAGGCGCGCACGAGCAGCAGCACGAGCACGATCTCGGGGAGGTTGCGCTGCAGCGTCACGTAGCTGCGCGCGGTCCAGCGCAGCCACGGTGGCGAGAGGTTCTGAGCGGCGGCGAAGGCGACCGGGATCGCCAGGGCCACGCCGATCGGCAGGGGAACCAGGGCCAGGAGCAGCGTCACGAGGGCCGGGCGCAGCAGTTCCGGCAGCGCGGAGAGATCGGGCGGCAGGAACTCCGTGAGCTTGCCGAGTCCCGCAGGGAGGTCGCGGACCAGCGTGGGGAGATCGACCTCGGCCTGCCAGGCGGCGAGCGCCAGCGCCAGCAGACCGAAGAGCGCGCCGACGCCGGCGCGACGCAGCTTGGCGGGCCCGTAGCGGAGCCCGATCGGATCGGGGGAGGCGGGAAGAACCGTCGCCATCGGTCAGACGGTGTCCAGCGCCTCGGGAAGCGCGTCCTCCGCCAGCGCCTCGAGCTCCTCGCCGTAGATCTCGCGGAGCACCCGCCGCGGCACGTCCGGTGCGCCGTCGTAGTACACCCGGCCGTCCTTGAGGGCGATGCAGCGGGTGCAGTAGCGCGCGACGACTTCCGGCTGGTGGAAGACGCCCAGCACCGGGTAGCGGTGCGCGAGGGGCCGCAGCAGCTCCATGACCGCCCGTGCGTTGCCCGGATCGAGACTCGAGATCGGCTCGTCGGCCAGGAACAGATCCGGTTCCTGATGGATCGCGCGGGCGATGGCGACGCGCTGGAGCTCTCCGCCCGAGAGCGAGCCCGTGACCCGATGGGCGAGGTGGGCGACGTTCGTGCGTTCGAGAGCGAGGAGCGCGGCGCGGGCCTCGTCGTCCCGGAAACCGTAGAGCCAGGCGCGCACGGGATGCATGGTGCCGAGGCGGCCGATCATCACGTTCTCGATCACCCGCAGCCGCGGGACGAGGTTCGCACCCTGGAAAATCACGCCCATGCGGCGGCGTGCCCGGCGCAGGGCGGCCCCCTCGAGGCCGGCCAGTTCGTGGCGGACGCCGGAGCCGTCGACGAAGCTCACGCGACCGGCGCTCGCACGGGTCAGGCCGAGGACGCAGCGGAGCGTGAGGGACTTGCCGGCGCCGCTGGCGCCGAGCAGCGCGACGAACTCGCCGGCCCGGACCGTGAAGCCGACGTCCTCGAGGAGGCGGGTACCGTCCGGCAGGACCTTCGCGAGGCCCTCGATCTCGAGGCGGCTGTCCGCGGCGCTGGCGAGGGCCGGTGCGTTCATCGCTCGCTGAGCAGCTGGATGCTGTCGAGGTTCCAGGCGATGCGGCGCAGGCCGTCCCAG
>JAZBPF010000439.1:0-3438 GCA_036351515.1 Pseudomonadales bacterium
CGCCGTCCTCTTCGAGGACGCAGTCACGGCCACGGCCCTGACCACCTTCGCGCGCCCCCACGACCTCGCGTTCACGGGCGCGACGACGCGCTTCGCGGACCCGGTCACGGTCCGGACGACGGGGACCCTGACCCTCGGCGACGGCGGCGACGTCCTCGATTTCGACGGCGGCCTCGACGCGAGCGCGCCCGCCACGCGCCTCGCGGGCACCGTGCGCAGCGCCGGGACGGACCTGACCGTCGGGGCCCTGACCCTCGATGGCGACGGGGCGCTCGCGACCGGCGGCGGGGCCCTGCGCCTCGACGGGCCCGTCGACGGCGCCTTCGCCCTCGGCCTCGACGCCGGGGCGGGCGACGTCCTCCTCGCGGGGCCCGTCGGCGGTGCCACGACCCTCGCCGAACTCGCAGTGACCGGCGCCGCCGACGTCCTCCTCGGGGCGGTCCGCGCGGACGCGCTCTCCGTGTCCGGGGCGACGGGGCTCCTGCGCACGACCGGTGCGGTCGAGGCGGGGGCCGGCGGCGTGACTCTCGGCGCCGCGGACCTCGCCGTGGAGGCGAGCCTCGCCACCACCGGCGGCGGGGCGGTGACCCTGGACGCGGCGGACGCCCTCACGGTCGCCGCGCCGGTCACCGCCGCCGGCGACCTGCTCCTCGACGCCGGCGGCGCGCTCGTGATCGCCGCGGACCTCGCCTCCACCGGCGGCGCGCTCCGGTTCGCCACGGACGCGTTACTCGGCGCCGACGTCGCGTTCGCCACCGGTGGCGGAGACCTGGACCTCGGCGCCGTGGACGGCGCCTTCACCCTCGGCGTGGACGCCGGCGGCGGCGCGCTGATCCTCGGGGCGGTCGGGGGCACGACTCCGCTCGCCGCGCTCGCCGTGACCGGAACCGGGACCACCGCGCTCGGCGGCGACCTGGTCACCGCCGGTGCCGGCGGCATCGATCTCGCGGGTGCCGGGGCCGTGACCCTCGGCTCGGACCTGCGCCTCGACGCGTCCGTCGGCGACGGCGGCGTGACCCTCGCCGGGGCCTCCGTCGACGGTGCCTTCCGCCTCGAGCTCGACGGCGGCGCCGGCGGCGTCCGCCTCGGAAGCTTCGGTGCGACGACGCCGCTCGCGGCCCTGGAGACCACGGGGACGACGACCCTGTCCGGCGACGGCACGACGACAGGGGCGCTCCGGTTCACGGGGCCGGTGGTCGTGGACGCGGACCTGACGCTCACGGGCGGATCCCTGCGCTTCGACGGCGCGGTCGGTGGCGACGGCTCCGGGGCGCTGGCGCTCGTGGGTCCGTCGATCCTCGACGGTCCGGTCAGCGGGCTCGCGTCCCTGGTCGTCGACGGCCCCGCGTCCGTCGCCGCCGACGTCACGACGACGGGCCTGCAGGCCTGGAACGGCGCCCTCGCGCTCGCCGGCGGCGACCGCACGCTCCAGGGCGGGACCGTGCGCCTCGCTTCCGTCACGGGGGCCGGAGACGCGCTGACCGTCGCCGGGGCCCTGGATCTGCGCGGCGCAGCGAGCGGGCTGTCCGGCCTCACGGTGACCGGTGCGGCCACCGTCGCCGGCGACGTCGTCACGACCGGCGAGCAGGACTGGCTCGGCCCGATGACCCTGGAAGGAGCCACGCGCACCCTGACCGGCACGACGATCCGCCTCGCGGGCGCCGGCGGCGTGCTCGGGTCGGAGGCCCTCGTGCTCGACGGCTTCCTCGAGACGAGCGGCCCCCTGGCCTCCCTGGGGACCGTCACGGCGCTCGGCGGCGCCCGCCTCGCCGGGGACGTGGCGACCTCCGGGGAGCAGCGCTGGACCGGTCCGACGACCCTGCTCGGGGGCGACCGGACGCTGACGGCGAGCCGCGTGGTGCTCGACGGCCCGCTCGGGGCGGAAGGCACCGCGGGCGCCGTGATCGACGGCGCCCTGGACCTGAACGCGCCGGTCGCGGGACTCGCGTCCCTCGAGGTCACGGGGCCGGCCAGCCTCGCGGCGGACGTGACGACCACGGGCGCGCAGCAGTGGCGCGGCGCGGTGGAGCTGGAGGCGGGGGCGCGGACGCTCGCGGGCACCACGGTGCGCCTCGGCGACGTCGTCGGCAACGACCTCGACCTGGCGATCGCCGGCGCCCTCGACCTCGCCGGCGCGGCCACGGGCCTCGGGGCTCTCGCGGTCTCCGGTGGCATCACGCTCGCCGGGACGCTCGCGGGCGCCGGCGTGCAGGACTTCGGCGGGCCCCTCGTGCTCGCGGGCGATTCCTCCCTCGCGGCGTCGAGCATCCGGCTCCCGGGTCTCGTCGGCGGCGGCCACGATCTCCTCGTGGACGGCGAGCTCGTCCTCGCCGGCGCCGCGACGGGCCTGGGCGACCTGACGGTCACGGGCGCCGCACGGCTCGGCGGCAACGTCGCGGGCACCGGCGAACAGCGCTGGCAGGGACCGGTACTCCTCGAGGGGGGCGCGCGCACGCTCACGGCCTCCCGCGTGGTGTTCGACGCGCTCGCCGGGGGCGGCCTCGGCCTGACCGTCGACGGCGCGCTCGAGACCGGCGGCGCGCTCACGGGGCTCGCACGGCTCACGGTGACGGGAGACGCGGTGGTCGGCGGCGACGTCACCACCACGGGCGCCCAGGACTGGCTCGGCCGCCTCGCGCCCGTGGACGGCAACCGCACGCTCACGGGCACGGTGCTCACGCTCGACCGTGGGGTGCTCGGGAGCGGCGCCGGGCTGACGATCGCCGGGGCACTGCTCCTCGGCGCCGACGCCACGGACCTCGCTGCCCTCACGGTGACCGGCGACGCCCGCCTCGCCGGGGACGTCACGACCACCGGTATCCAGCGCTATCTCGGCGAGACCCTGCTCGAGGGCGGCCCGCGCACGCTCCGTGCCAGCCGCGTGGAGCTCGGGCGCCTGCGCGGCGGCGGCCAGTCGCTCGCCGTGCTCGGGGCGCTCACGCTCGCGGACGCGGCCACGGGGCTCGCCGCGCTCACGGTCCGCGACGCGGCGCTCCTCGGCGCGGACGTGACGACCGCCGGGGCCCAGCGCTACGACGGCGTCGTGACCCTCGGCGGCGGTGACCGGATCCTCCAGGGCACCGGCGTGACGATGGCGGAACTCGTGGGCGCCGGCTCCGGACTCGTGGTCGGCGGCGCCCTGACCCTCGGGGGACCCGCCGCCGGTCTCGCCTTCCTCGACGTGGCCGGCGACGCGCAGCTGGCCGGCGACGTCACGAGCACCGGGAGCCAGCGCTACGGCGGCCGGACGGACCTCGTCGGCGCCGCGCGCACGCTCACGGCGGAGACCGTGCTGCTGGAGGGCGGGCTCGCCGGGGACGGGATCACGGCACTCACGGTGGCCGGTGATCTCGAGCTCGGCGCGGCGGCCGGCGGTCTGGGCGCGCTGACCGTGACCGGCACGAGCCGTCTCTCCGGTGACGTGACGACCGCCGGCGC
>JAZBPF010000440.1:0-2167 GCA_036351515.1 Pseudomonadales bacterium
AACGGGCTGCTTCCCTATCTCGACATCCCGTTCCAGCACGCCCATCCGGACACGCTCCGGCGCATGGCGCGGCCCGCCGCCGCGGAGCGCACGCTCGACGAGATCGCGGCGTGGCGGCGCGACTGCCCCGATATCGTCCTGCGTTCCACCTTCATCGTCGGCTACCCCGGCGAGACGGAGGATGAGTTCCAGACGCTCCTCGACTGGATGGACGAGGCGCAACTCGATCGGGTGGGCTGCTTCCGTTACGAGAACGTGGCCGGCGCGCGGTCGAATGCGTTGCCCGACCATGTCCCCGAGGCGGTGAAGGAAGACCGCTGGCACCGGTTCATGGAGAAGGCACAGGAGATCTCGGAGGCGAAGCTGGCCGCCAAGGTCGGACGCCGGATGCAGGTTCTGGTCGACGACGTCGATGCCGACGGCGCGACCTGCCGGACGAAGGCCGATGCCCCCGAGATCGACGGCAACCTCTTCATCGACGAGGGCTTCGAGCATCTCTCGCCCGGTGACATCGTGACGGTCGAGGTGGACGAGGCGGGCGAATACGATCTCTGGGGGCGGATCGTCCACGACTGAGCGCGCACGCCCGTGCTAAGGTCGGCGCGATGATTCACGTCACCACAACCTGCGACGGGATGGAGACCGCGAAACGCCTTGCCACGCTCGCGCTGGAGGCGCGGCTTGCCGCCTGTGCCAACATCACCCCCGGCATCGTCAGCCTGTTCCACTGGCAAGGGAGCCTGGCCGAGGAAACGGAGACGCGCGTCACCTTCAAGACGACCGAGGCAAGCCGCGATGCCCTCGTCGCGCTTCTCGAGCGTGAGCATCCCTACGATCTGCCTGTCATCACATGGGAGAGCGTCGCCACCACGCCCGGCGCGGCGCGCTGGTGTCAGGACGAGACGGGCTCATCCCCCGCCGACTGAGCGTCGCCCGAAAGCACGGCCTCGAAGAACGTGACGTTCGGACAGGCCTGCGGCACCGCCGCCGCCCCGGTCTCCTGCGCCTTCAGCCAGCAATCGCACCCCTCGGCCCAGGAGCATCCGCGACAGCGCTGCACCACCTCGGCCCAGTCGCCATGGGTGATGCGCCCCTCGTCGAGCGCGCGTTGCAGGTCGGCGCCCGCGGCCTGCGCCATGCCGAGCGCCAGCCAGTAGTGCCGCTTCTCATCGCCCAGGGGACGCACGGATACATCGTTCATTCCGGATCTCCCCCCGGGGATCGTACAAATCAGTCGTGACGCGCCAGTTCGGCAAGACGGGCCCCGTTCCGGCAATAGCCGGGCGCGGCTTCGGCACGTTCATGGTCGTCGAGCCAGTGCTGGCAACCCCCCGGATCCGAACAGCCAGTGCAGGACAGGAGCATCTCGAACCGTTCTTCGGGCTGCAGTTCGCCGCGCAACTCCGCCTCGTCTAGATCGGCGCCGAGCGTCCGGGCCATCCGGCCCATCAGGTCTTCGTGGGATTTCAGCGTCTTGTCGCCTTGCATGGCGCACAATCCTCCTGCTCCGGCCGGAATGGCCTGTCACACGAAGACTGCCGAGGCGACGCCACAGGCACCTTGACGCAGATCAAGGGGTCAGCCGCCTGCCCCGAGGCTCTGGAGCGTGCGGCGGACGACACCCTGGCGTTCGGCGTTCGGCGGATGCGTGGAGAGGAACCGCATCTCGGGTTCGGGCAGCCGGGAGAACAGGCGCGCGCCCCTGAGGGGGTCGTAACCCGCGCGATAGGCGATGACGGTGCCGATCGCATCGGCCTCAAGCTCGGCCGACCGCGAATAGCTGCGCGCGCCCACGAACGCCCCGAGTTCGGCCGCCCGCTCGATCTCGCGCGCATCCGCTCCGCCGGCCATGGCCATCTCGCCGAAGATGCGCGCGCCCTCGGCGGCCGAGCGGCGCTGTTCGGGGATATGCCGGGCGATGTGGTGACCGGCCTCGTGCCCCAGCACGAAGGCGAGTTCGTCCTCGTTCTCGAAGATGGCAATCAGGCCGAGCGTGAGGATGATGACGGGCCGCCCCTGCCGGTCGAGGGTCTGGAAGGCATTGGCCCCGACCCGGGGGTCGCGGTCCACGAGGATGGCGAAATCGCAGTTCTGGTCCGGCGTCTCGGTCCGGCAGACAGCCTGGGCCACGGGCTCGACTTCCTGCGCGACGGCCTGAAAGGCCTGC
>JAZBPF010000441.1:0-4134 GCA_036351515.1 Pseudomonadales bacterium
GCCTTCCGTGGGCGCGAGGGGGCCGGCCAGCACCTGCAGGAGCGTCGACTTCCCGGCCCCGTTGGGGCCGATCACCGCCACCACTTCGCCGGGGGCGATCCCGAAGGACACGTCCTCGAGCACCCGCCGCCCCCCCCGCGCGGCGCTGACCCGATCGAGCTCGAGCGTCGTCATGACCTCCCCGCCCTCACCAGCCCTGGCCCGCGCGGCGGCGGAACAGGAGCCAGAGGAAGAACGGGCCCCCGACGCAGCTCGTGAGGATCCCGATGGGCAGCTCCGCCGGGAGCACCAGGGTGCGCGCGAGCAGGTCCGCGAGGAGCAGGAGGGCCGCGCCGAGGAGCGCCGCGCAGGGCAGGAGCGCGCGATGGTCCGGGCCGAGCACGAGGCGTACGAGGTGCGGGACCACGAGGCCGACGAAGCCGATGACTCCCGTCAGGGCGACCGCCGCGCCCACGGCCAGGGCGACGAGCACGATGAGCACGCGCTTGACCTGCTCGACCTCGAAGCCGAGGTGATCCGCCTCCGTCTCCCCGAGCAGCAGGGCGTTGAGGTGGCGACCCAGCCCCGGGAGGACGGCGAGGGGCACGAGCATGAAGGGCAGCGCCGGCAGCAGGCGCTCCCAGGTGACGCCCGAGAGGCTGCCGAGCATCCAGAAGTTCAGCTCCCGCAGCTGGGCGTCGTCGCTCAGGAACACGAGCAGGCCGATGGCGGCCCCGGCGATGGAGTTCAGGGCCACGCCGGCCAGCAGCATGGTGGCCACGTCGCAGCGCCCGTCCCGGGCGGCCACGGCGTAGACGAGGAAGGTGGTGGCGACGCCGCCGAGGAAGGCCGCGGCGGGCAGGAGCCAGGCGGCCGCCGTCGGCGACAGGGAGGCGAGAACCGTCCCGCCGAGGACGATCGCCAGGGCCGCCGCCAGGGCGGAGCCCGTGGAGACGCCGATGAGGCCCGGGTCGGCCAGGGGGTTGCGGAACAGGCCCTGCAGGCTGGCCCCGCAGACCGCGAGCACGGCGCCCACGAGCACGGCGAGCACGGCGCGCGGCAGGCGGATCGCGAGGAGCACCGTCTCCTGGACCGGATCCGGCGTCGCGCCGAGGCCGAGCCCGAGGGCGCGGCCGAGGATCGCGAGCTGGGCGTCGGGAGCGATGGCCACGGCGCCCTGGCCCACGGCGAGGGAGAAGGACGCCAGCAGCAGGACGGCGAGGGCCCCGAGGGAGCGGCGGACGGCCCGTCCCCGGCGCGCGTGCACCGCCTCTACGGTGGCGGGCGCGGCGGCGACCCCCCGGGCCACGTCGGGACGCGAGAGGACGGTCACGGACGGTGTCCGGAGTCGGGAGCGGGTGGACGCATGCTGTCGTGGGGCCGCATGGGCATTCCGGAATCGGGAACGCTACGACCGAGAATCTACATGCGATTCGTTCGCGTTCACAAGCACGCAGGCCGCCGCCCGTCGCGCGTGCCCGCCCGGGCTGCCGGGGGTCAGCCCTCCAGGTCCTCGATCCGCCGGGGCCAGGCGTCGTGCAGCAGCCGCGAGAGGGCTCGGTCCGCGAGGATCCGCCCCCCGGTCTGGCAGCGGGCGCAGTAGTTCGTCTCCCGGTCCCCGCGGACGATGCGCTGCACGGGCGCCGCGCAGCGGGGGCAGGGGGCACCGGCGCGGCCGTGGACCGCCGTGCCCTCGCGGAACGGCCCGCCGTAGGTCGGGAAGGCGTCGCCGGCCTCGCGGGCGAGGCGCGCGGTCCAGTCCTCGAGCACCGAGAGGGCCGCGAAGAACAGCGCCGCTGTCTCGCCGGGCTCGAGGCTCCGGGTCTGGCGGAAGGGCGAGAGCCGCGCGGTCCAGAGGATCTCGTCGGAGAAGGCGTTGCCCACACCGGCGACGATGCGCTGGTCGGTGAGTGCTCGCTTCAGGGTGTGGTTCTCCCGCGCCAGGGCCGCGGCGAAGGCCTCGAAGCCGTCCGGGACGATCTCGACGCCGCCCGGATCGAGCGCCGCCAGCGCGCTCGACCCCCGCAGCAGGTGCAGCGACGCCCGCTTCTTCCGCGCCCGCTCCGTGAGCACCGCGCTGCCCGTCTCGCCCTCCAGCACGAGCAGGTCCGGACGGCGGGGCCGCCCGGCGTCGCCCTCGCGCCAGTGGAGGCGGCCGGCACTCATGAGATGGAGGGCCGCGTAGTGCTCCTCCTCGAACTCCAGCACGAGGCGCTTGGCCTGGCGGCTGACGGCCAGGAGCTCGCGGCCGGCGAAGGCTTCCGGCGGCGGGTCCGTGGTCCGGAGCAGGAAGGGGTTCGTGACCCGGAGTGCCCGGAGCGGCCGCCCCGCGAGGCGCCGCTCGAGGGCGGTCGCGTACAGGTCGAGGTCCGGCCGCTCGGGCATCGGCGGGGGCTCACGGCACCGGCAGCGGATCCGCGGGGACCACGGTCCGCCAGCGCCCGGAGCGGAAGCGCCGGGTGAGCATGACGGCCTTCAGGGCGTAGTCGCCGACTAGGGCCGCGTAGACCCACTCCACGGAGAGGCCGGCCAGCGCAAAGGCCACGGCGAGGACGCAGCGCATGCCGAGGAGTCCGGCCATGGTCGCCTTCAGGGGATAGCGGGTGTCCCCGGCACCCCGCAGGGCCCCGCCGAGGGCGAACTCCACGGCCATGAGCGGCTGCACGGCACCGAGGATGTAGATGAAGGCGACCGTGTAGGCGATGACCTCCGGGTCGTCGATCATGAAGCCGGCGAGGGGCTCGGCGCCGGCGATGATGGCGATGCCGAGGGCCACCATGGACACCATGGCGTAGCGCAGGGAACGCCAGCCGCTCGCCGTGGCCCCGTCGTGGTCGCCGCCGCCGAGGTGCTGGCCGACGAGCGTCGATCCGGCAATGGAGAAGCCGAAGCCCACCACGAAGCAGAGCGAGAGGATGTTCACCCCGATGCCGTAGGCGGCGAAGGCGGCGGTCCCGTAGTAGTGGCCGATGATGCCGAGGAAGACGAAGAAGCCGATGCGGAACACGCCCTGCTCGAGGGCTGCCGGGTAGCCGATGTGGACCAGCCGGCGCATGCGCGGCAGGTCGAGGGCGCCGGCGAGCTCGTGGCGCCGGAAGCCGAGGCGCAGCGTCCCGGAGAACCAGAGGGCCAGGAAGGTCGCGCCGGCGACCCCGAAGGCGGTGCCGTTGGCGATCGCCGCGCCCTTCACGCCCAGGGCCGGGAAGCCGAAGTGGCCGAAGACGAGCACGTAGAGGCCGAAGAGGCTGATCACGTTCGTGGCCACGCCGATCCACATGGGCGTGCGCGCGTCGCCGGCGGCGCGCAGGGCGGCGCTCATGATGAAGTTCACGGCGAAGGCGACGTTGAAGACCGACAGCCAGCGGATGAAATCGCCGGCCAGGCGCGTCGCCTCGGGTCCGAGGCCGAAGAGGTCGGCGATGGTCTCGGCCCAGATCACCACGGGTACCGTGAGCACGATGCCCACGAGGACGCCGACCACGAGGGAGGTCAGCGTCGTGCGGATGGCCTCGTCGTAGTCCCCGGCGCCCCAGGCGCGGGCGACCAGCGCCGTGGTCCCGACGCTCACGGCCATCATCACCGCCTGGAGCGTGAAGAAGATCTGGTTGCCCACGGTCACGGCGGCCGCCGCGGCGGGCCCGAGCTCGGCCACGACCTTGATGGAGACGACGCCGATCACGGAGAAGAGCAGGTTGGTCGTGATGGACGGCCAGGCGAGCTCCCAGATTCCCGGGGGCGCGGGCCGCGGCTCCGCCGCAGCGGGCGCGGCGACGGAGGACGCCGCCGGGGCCGACCGCGCGTTCGCCGCCGAGTCGCTCATGACCGGTTCCGTGTCAGGGACGTCCGTGGGAGCGGGCCGGACGCCTCCCCGTAGCGCCCCTCCGCGGTGCACAGCTTAGCGCTCCCCTCCCCGGTCCAGCCACGCTCGCCCGACGGGACAGATCGCGCTCGGGCCGGTGGTAGACTCCCGGGCCGCAGCGACCGGGGGGAGCACGCAGTGAGCGAGACGACGGACGTCCTGAAGCGCAGCTTCGAGGACCTCGGGGTGAGCCTGGACGGTCACGTGGCGACCGTGGAGATCCGCCGGCCGCCCCACAACTTCTTCGACTTCCGCCTCATCGAGCAGCTCGCGGAGGCCTTCGAGGGCCTCGACGC
>JAZBPF010000442.1:0-5608 GCA_036351515.1 Pseudomonadales bacterium
AGCGAGACGCCGATCGCGGCCGTGAGCACCACCAGGCCGATGGTCGGCCAGGCGCCGATCCAGCTGCCGACGCGGATGAGGACGTACATCTCCACGACCGGCACGAGCAGGAAGAGCAGGAACAGCAGGCGCAAGGGACGCTCCCGGCGGCGCCGGAGCCCGAACGCCCCGGCGGCCTGAAAGCATGGGGGCCCGGGCGGCCCATCTCAACCGGGCGGGGCGTGCGCCACCGGAGGCGCTCCGGCACACTCCGGGCCTTTCCCGGGCGGAGCCGAGCGATGGTCGACTCGCGCAGCAGAGCCGCGGACGGCGCCGGCGAGGCCCCCTCCGACGCGGACCGGATCCGCCTCGTGGTGGCGACCGTCCCCGCGGGCTCCGTCGCCACCTACGGGGACGTCGCCGCCTGGGCGGGGCTGCCGCGGCGGGCCCGCCTCGTGGGCCGCGTGCTCGCGACCCTGCCCCCGGGGTCGCGCCTGCCCTGGCACCGGGTCGTGGCCGCCGGCGGCCGCATCGCGCTCCGCGGCGGCGGTGGCGCCGGCGAGCAGCGCCGTCGCCTCGAGGCCGAGGGGGTCCCCTTCCGCGGCGAGCGCGTCGACCTCGCACGCTGCCACTGGCAGCCCGCAGGTCGCCCGGCGCCGTGAGCGACGCCTCGACCCTCGGGCGCCTGCGCGCGGCCGCGGCGCTCTACGGCGACCGGCGCCTCGCGACGATCCTCGCGCTCGGCTTCGCGAGCGGCCTGCCCTCGCCCCTCGTGTTCTCGAACCTCTCCATCTGGCTCCGGGACGAGGGCGTCAGCCGGACCGACATCGGCCTCTTCGCCCTCGTGGCGACGCCCTATGCGATCAACTTCCTGTGGGCGCCGCTCGTGGACCGGCTGCCCCTGCCCTGGCTGACGGCGCGCTTCGGCCGTCGCCGCGGCTGGATGCTCGCCACCCAGGTACTGCTCATGGGCGCCGTGGCCCTGCTCGCCACGAGCTCCCCGGGGGAGGCGCTCCTGCCCGTCGCCGTCGGGGCCCTGTGCGTGTCCGCCGCCTCCGCGACGCAGGACATCGTCATCGACGCCTACCGGGTGGAGATCCTCGAACCGGCCCGCTACGGCGCGGGGAGCGCCGTGGCGATCTGGGGCTGGCACCTCGGCGGGACCCTCGTGGGCGGCGCGGGGGGCCTCTATCTCGCCGACGCCTTCGGCTGGCAGGCCGCCTACGGCGCCCTCGCCCTCGCCGTGCTCGTGGGCGTGGCGGCGGTGCTCCTCGCCCCGGAGCCGCCGCGCCGCGTCGATGCGGACGCCGCCGCGGCGGAGGCGGCGGGGCGCGCCCTCGCCGGCCACCTGCACGGCCGGAGCGCGGCGCTGCTGCGCTGGCTCCACGGCGCCGTGGTCGCGCCGCTCGTGGAGTTCGCGCGCCGTCCCGGCTGGTGGGTCATCCTCGCGTTCGTCTTCGTCTTCAAGCTCGGCGACGCGCTGCTCGGCCGCATGGCCGGCGTCTTCTACCGGGAGCTCGGCTTCGGTCTCGACGAGATCGCGGCCGTGGCCAAGGTCTACGGGCTGACGGCCAACGCCGTGGGCATCCTCGTCGGCGGGTGGATGGTGGCCCGCCTGGGCACGCTCCGCGCGCTCCTCGCCGGCGGTCTCGCCGCGGCCGCCACGAACGTCGTCTACGCCGTGCTCGCCAGCGCCGGCCGGGATTCGGCCACCTTCGTCGCCGCGGTGGTGGCCGACAACTTCACCGGGGGGCTCGCCACCGTGGCCTTCGTGGCCTACCTCTCGGGGCTCTGCAACCTCGCCTTCACGGCGACCCAGTACGCGCTCCTCGCCTCCCTCGGCAACCTCGCCCGGATCTGGTTCTCCGCCTCCGCGGGCGCGGCCGTGGACGCGCTCGACGGGGACTGGGCCACCTTCTTCCTCGGTACCGCCGTGGTGGCCCTCGCCGGGCTGCCCCTGCTCGCGGTGATCATGCGGCGCTACCCCGAGAGCGCCCGGACGGCGCCCCCGGAGTCGACGCCCGCCGCGCCTTGACAGGGTCCGGGGGCAGGGCTAGACAGGCGAGGCCCCGCGGCGGACGGAGACCGGTTCCATGGACCCCACGCTACCGGTCCTCGTCGTCGACGACGCGCGCTTCAGCCGGACGATCATCAGCCGAAGCCTCGCGGACGCGGGCTTCGAGGACGTGCGCTTCGCCGCCTCGGCGACGGAGGCCCTCGGCGCCGTCGCGGAGCGCAGCGCCGATCTCGTGATCGCCGACTGGCGCATGCCCGGCATGGACGGCCTGGCCCTCGCGCGTCGGATCCGCGAGATGGACGAGTTCCTCGACCACTACACCTGCATCCTGCTGCTGTCCGGCGAGGAGCAGGCGGACGCCCTCGGCTTCGCGCTCACGGAGGGGGTGGACGACTTCGTGAGCAAGACCGTGCTGCGCACGGACCTGCTGCCCCGGGTGCTCGCCGCCTGCCGCACGACCCGCTACAACAACGCGCTGCTGGCGCGGAACCGGAGCCTGCGCGAGGAGCTGGCGTCGCTCGAGCGGCGGAACATGATCGACCCGCACACGGGCCTGGGGAACCGCCGCTTCGCGGAGCGCACGCTCACGGACATCCTCCGGCAGACGGCCTCGCGGGGCGGCGCCGCGGGCGTGGTGCTCGTCGGGGTCGTCAACTACGCGGAGCTCGTCGCGACCCTGGAACCGGAGGAGGCCCGAGACGCGATCCGCACGGTCGCGGCGCGCCTCGAGCGCCTCGTGCGGCCCATGGACGTGGTGACGCGCCTCGCGCCGGACGTCTTCGCCGTGCTCGTGCACCAGCCGAGCGTCGAGCACTGCACGGCCCACTGTTTCCGGCGCCTGCTCGGATCGCTGGACGGCCAGGCCCTCGGCACGGAGGATCGGCGCCGCACGCTCACGGTCGCCCTGAGCGCCTGCGCCGCCCACGGCCCGGACGGGATCCCCGGCACGGACGAGTTCCTCGCCTGGGCGCGGGCGCGGCTCCGGGAGGCCGTGCGCCGGGGCGCCCCCACGGAAGGCATCTGGAGATCCCCATGAAGGAACGCATCAACCGGGTGACGACCCGCAGCGGCGACGCCGGCGAGACCGGGCTCGCCGACGGCTCACGGGTGCCGAAGTCCGCCGCACGGATCGAGGTCCTCGGCGCCGTGGACGAACTGAACGCCCAGCTCGGGCTCCTGCGGGCGGCGCTCCCGACGGAGGACGGGCTCACGGCGCTCGTCGCCGACGTGCAGCACCGGCTCTTCGATCTGGGCGGCGCCCTGAGCCTGCCCGGGACCCCGCGCTTCGCCGAGGCCGCGACGCGCGGCCTCGAGGAGGCGCTCGAGACCCTCAACGCGGAGCTGCCCCCGCTCACGGAGTTCGTGCTGCCCGCCGGGGACGAGGCCGTCGCCCGCGCCCACGTGGCCCGGACCGTGTGCCGGCGCGCGGAGCGCGACTGGGTGCGCCTGGCCGAGGCGGAAGCGGGCCGCGACGATCCGCGCCTGGGGGTCTACCTGAACCGTCTCTCGGACCTGCTCTTCGTGCTCGCGCGGGTGCTCGCCCGACGCGGCTCCGGCGAGGTCACCTGGACGCCCAGACCGGACTGACGCGGCTCCGGTCCCGCGGGACCGGAGTCAGGACGACCGGGTCGCGCCGGACCGGGTCGCGCTCGACCGGGTCGCGTTCGACCGGGTCGCCCCTCAGAGCAGAAGCCGGCGCAGGTCGCCGAGCAGGCGGCCGTAGGCCGTGAGGAAGCGGCCGGCCTCGGCGCCGTTGAGCGCCCGGTGATCGTAGGAGAGCGAGAGCGGCAGCAGCTCGCGCGGCACGAAGCCCTCGCCGTCCCACACGGGCTTCCGGGTCAGACGCGACACGCCGAGGATGGCGACCTCGGGGGCGTTCACGATGGGCGTGAAGGCGGTTCCGCCGATGGCGCCCAGGCTCGAGATGCTGAAGCAGCCGCCGCGCATCTCGTCGGGCTTCAGGCGCTGCTTGCGGGCCCGCTCCGAGAGGTCGGCGATCTCCTCGGCGAGGGTCCAGATGCCCTTCCGGTCCACGTCCCGGACCACGGGGACGAGAAGCCCGTCGGGCGTGTCCACGGCGAAGCCGACGTGGCAGTAGCGCTTGAGCACGTAGTGCTCGCCGTCCGGGTCGAAGGAGCCGTTCACCCGCGGGAACTCCGCGAGCGCCGCGGCGGCGGCCTTCATGAGGAACGGCAGCGGCGTGAGCTTCGTCCCGCGCTGCTCCGCCTCGCCCTTCAGGCTGCGTCGGAAGGCCTCGAGCTCCGTGACGTCCACCTCGTCGTGCTGGGTGACGTGCGGGACGTTGAGCCAGGAACGATGCAGGTTCGCGGCCCCGGTGCGCATGATGCGCGACAGCGGCTGGCGCTCCACCTCGCCGAAGCGCGAGAAGTCCACGGCCGGGATCGGCGGGATGCCCGCCCCGCCGGCGGCGGGGCCGCCCGCGCCGGCGCCGCCGCTCAGGGCTCGCTTCACGTGGCCGTGCACGTCCTCCTTCACGATGCGTCCGCGCGCACCCGAACCCTCGACGCGCCGCAGGTCCACGCCGAGCTCGCGGGCGAGCCGTCGGACCGCCGGCCCCGCGTAGACCGCGGCGCCGCCTTCCGCAGGCGCCGCATCCCGCTCCTCGCCGGCGGCCGCTGGCGCGGAGGCGCGCTCGCGGGGGGCCGCCTCCTGCGTCGGCTCCGGCTCCGGAGCCCCGGACGACTTCTGCTCGGCCTCCCCGGACTTCCGAGCCGCTCCGGACGCATCCCCGCCGTCGCCTCCGCCCGCCTCGCGGGTCTCGATGCGGGCGACCAGGGTGCCCTCGCTCACCGCGTCCCCCTCGCCCACCTCGACGGAGACGACGCGGCCGCCCACGGGGGCGGGCACCTCCATGGTCGCCTTGTCGGACTCGAGGGCCACGAGGCCGTCGTCGGCCTCCACCGTGTCGCCGGCGGCGACCATCACCTCGACCACGGCGACGTCGCTCGCGTCGCCCACGTCCGGGACCGTGACGTCGACGATCCGCGTTCCGCCTTCCGGCTCGCCGGCGTCCTCGGGCTCCTCGCCGCGGGCCGGAGCCTCCTGCCGGTCCTCCGCGGCGGCCTGCTTCTCCTCCGCATCGGTGGCCGACGCTCCGGCGCCGTCGTCCCCCTCGGACCCGCCGTCCTTCCCGGCCGCCTCCGTCTCCACCTCCGCGACGGCGTCCCCCTCACCGCAGCGGTCGCCCACCTTCAGCTTCAGCGCGCGGACCACACCGGCCACAGGGCTCGGCACCTCCAGGGAGGCCTTGTCCGACTCGATCACCACGAGCGCGTCGTCGACGGCGACCCGGTCCCCCTCCGCGACGCAGAGTTCGATGACCTCCACCTCGCTCGCGTCGCCGATGTCGGGGATGCGTACGGTCTCGATGCTCATGGAGCCCCCTTCAGACGGTCACGGGATCGGGCTTCTCGGGGTCGATGCCCCGATCGGCGATCGCCTTCGCCACCTCCGCGGCGGAGATCACCTGGCGGTCCGCGAGGGACTTCAGGGCGGCGATCACGACGAAGTCCCGGTCGACCTCGAAGAAGCGCCGCAGCCGCTCGCGCGTGTCGCTGCGCCCGAAGCCGTCCGTGCCGAGCGTCCGGTAGG
>JAZBPF010000443.1:0-3769 GCA_036351515.1 Pseudomonadales bacterium
CCAGGAGCTCTCCCGCTCGCTGGCGTTCACCTACCGGCTGTTCGTCATGACCCAGGGCGTGCACTGGAACGTGCAGGGTCCGCTCTTCTACAGCGTCCACAAGCTGACGGAGGAGCAATACAACGACATGTTCGAGGCCATCGACGATCTCGCGGAGCGGATCCGCGCGCTCGGCTTCCCGGCGCCGCAGACGCTGAAGGCCCTCACGACCGACGCCGAGCTGGACGAGCCGGCGCTCGATGCGAACCTCGAGACCCAGATCGAGACCCTCATCGAGGGCCACGAGCGCACCGCCCGCGTGCTGCGGGACGGCGTGCACAAGGCCGAGGAGATGGGTGACGTGAAGAGCGCCGATCTCATGACCGACCGCATCGGCCTGCACGAGGAGCACGCCTGGATGCTCCGGTCGACGGTCGCGTCCTGATCGTCGCGATCGATCGACGGAAGTGCGGAAGAGGGCGCCTGCGGGCGCCCTTTTTCGTGGACGGCTGGTGCGCCTGCGGCTGGTGCTCCCCGGGAATCGGGGTAGCCTTCCGGGGACGCCCCGAGCCGCCCGGGATCGCCGCGACCATGGATGCCATCGTCCGAGCGCTCGAAGCGAGGCCGGACGGCCCCCGCGTGGTGGTCGTGGGCACGAGCGGCTCGGGCAAGACCACCTTCGCGCGCACCCTCGCCGAGCGCCTCGCCGTCCCGCACGTGGAGCTCGACGCGCTGCACTGGGCCCCGGCGTGGACGGAGCGGCCCGATCCGGAGTTCCGCGCCCTCGTCCGCGACGCCGTCGCCGCGCCGGCCTGGGTGGCGGACGGCAACTACCAGGTGGTGCGCGATCTCGTCTGGGGGCGTGCGACGGTCCTCGTCTGGCTCGACTACGCCTTCCCCCTCACCTTCTGGCGCGCCACCACCCGGACCTTCCGGCGGGCCCTGACCCGGGAAGTCCTGTTCTCGGGCAACGTGGAGCGCCTGCGGCCGCTCGATCCCGAATGGATCCCCTGGTGGGTGATCCGCACCTGGCGCGGCAAGCGCCGGCGTTATCCCGAACTCCTGCGCCGCCCGGAGCATGCGCATCTCCGGGTGGCCCGGCTCCGTCGTCCGCGGGAGGCCGAGACGCTGCTCGAGGCCCTTCCGCAGCGCCGCGGCTGACGACTCGCTCGAACGGACTCGGGGGCGGGCGCGCAGGTACCATCGGCGGACCGGCACGGACGCGGATCCCCATGCTCCACCTGCACCAGTCCAACCGCCTCGAGCGTCTGGCGGACGCCCTCGTGGACCGCTTCGACGTCCCGACGGGACGCCATCCGCTGGAGCTGGAGCAGGTGGTCGTGCAGAGCCCGGGCATGGCGACCTGGCTGCGCCATCGCTGGGCGGAGCGCACGGGCGTGGCCGCCGCCGTGGCCTTCCCGCTGCCGGCGGTGCTCCTGTGGCGCGTGATCCGGGCGCTGGTCCCGGAGGTGCCCGAGCGCTCCCCCTACGAGAAGCAGGCCATGGCCTGGCGCCTGCTTCCGCTGCTTGGCCCCGAGCTCCTGGCCGAACCGGCCTTCGCGCCGGTCGCCCGCTACCTCGACGACGACGGGACGGGCCTCAAGCGCTGGCAGCTCGCCCAGCGGGTGGCGGACCTGTTCGACCAGTACCTCGTCTACCGGCCGGACTGGATGGCGCGCTGGCGGGCCGACCCGGAGGGCGCGGCCGCGGCACTCGGCGAGGCGCAGGGCTGGCAGCCGCGGCTCTGGGCCCGCCTGGTCGCCGCCTGCGACGGGGCGCCGGACCGGGCCGGGCTGCAGGACCGGGCCCTCGCGCGTCTCGCCGAGGACCCGGAGGCCGCGGGCGAGGCCCTCGCCGTGGCGCTGCCGCCGCGGCTCGGGCTCTTCGGCCTCTCGGCCCTGCCGCCCGCCCAGCTCCGGCTGGTCGTAGCCCTCGCGGAGCACGTCGACGTGCATCTGTACCGGCTCGAGCCGAGCCGCGAGTACTGGGGCGACGTGGTCAGCGAACGGCAGCGGGCGCGCCGCGTGGCGGAGGAGACGGCGCGCGGCGAGGACCGCGGGGCCTCGCTCCTGGAGACCGGTCATCCGCTCCTCGGCGCCCTCGGCCGCGCCGGCCGCGATTTCGTCGACCTGGTGCTCGAGGCCTCCGACGCGCCGCTGGAGGACACCGGCTTCGAGACGCCCCTGGGGGAAGCGCTGCTCCCGCGGCTGCAGCGGGACGTGCTGGAGCTGGCGGACGCGGGGGCCGGGCAGGTGAGCCTGCCCGCGGGGGACGACAGCCTGCTCTTCGTGGACTGCCACGGTCCCCTGCGGGAGGTCGAGGCGCTCCACGACTGGCTCCTCGGGCGCTTCCAGGCGGATCCGACGCTCACGCCTCGCGACGTGGTCGTGATGATTCCGGACATCGACGGCTACGCGCCCTGCGTGGAGGCCGTGTTCGGCTCCGGGGCCGAGGGCGACGGCGAGGGAGGCGCCGCGCGGCGCATCCCCTTCGGCATCGCCGATCGCGGAGCGCGGGTCGAGAGCCCGGTGCTCGAGGCCGTGGCCGCGCTCCTGCGCCTGCCGCGCAGCCGCCTCGCCGCCTCGGAGCTCCTCGGCATCCTCGAGACGCCGGCGGTGCTCCGCGCCTTCGGCCTCGACGAGGCGGGGCTCGAGCAGCTCGTGCACTGGATCGACGCGGCGGGCGTGCGCTGGGGGCGCGACGCAGCGCACTGGCGCAGCCTCGGCTTCCCCGCGGCGGCGCCGCCGGACGCGCCGCTGCCGAACACCTGGGCCTTCGGCGTCGAGCGCCTGCTCCTCGGCTATGCCATGGGGGACGAGGCGGGGACCTTCGCCGGCAGCCTGCCCCTCGGCGGCGTCGAGGGGGGCGCGGTCGACACGCTCGGGGCCCTGCTCGAGTTCCTCCGTGCCGTGGACGCCTTCACGGAGCGCCTCGCCGGCCCCCACGCCCCGGCGGACTGGGCGCGCCACCTCTCCGCCCTGCTGGAGACCTTCCTCGCGCCGGACGTGGACGAGGAACTCGCCCTCGGCGGCGTCCGCGAGCTGCTCGCCCGGCTCGTGGAGGCGCAGGAGCGCCTCGGGGTCACCGAGCCCCTGTCCGCGGCGGTGATCGAGGCCGCGCTGGAGCCGGTCCTCCGGGCGCCGGCCGGAGCGCATCGCTTCCTCGGCGGGGGCGTCACCTTCTGCACGCTCCTGCCCATGCGGGCGATCCCCTTCCGCGTGGTGTGCCTGCTCGGCATGAACGAGGGCGCCTATCCGCGCCGGGAGACGCCGCTGGGTTTCGACCTCATGGCAGCCGCGCCGCCGCGCCGGGGCGACCGGGCCCGACGCCTGGAGGACCGCTTCCTGTTCCTGGAGGCGATCCTCTCCGCCCGCGAGCATCTCTACGTGAGCTGGACCGGGCGGAGCGCCTACGACGATTCCGTGCAGCCGCCCTCGGTCGTGGTCTCCGAATTGCGCGACGTGCTCGCCCGCCGCTTCCTCGCGGCGGACGGCGGCAAGGTGCTCGACGCGCTCACGATCCGCCATCCGCTGCAGCCCTTCAGCCCGCGCTACGGCGCCGAGGCCGGTCTGCCGCCCACCTATTCGGAGCTCTGGACCCGGGAGGACGGCGCCCCGGCGCTCCCGCTGCGCGAGGCGCTTCCGCCCTTCGAGGAGGTCGAGCCCCCGCCCCTGCGTGCGCTCGTCGGCTTCTTCCTCGACCCCAGCGGGAGCTTCCTCGCCGAGCGCCTCGGCGTGCGCTTCGGACCGGAGGCGGTGGCGGCGGAGGACGACGAGCCGTTCCTGCTCGA
>JAZBPF010000444.1:0-11966 GCA_036351515.1 Pseudomonadales bacterium
AACGGTCTGCCGCTCGTGCTGATCGAAGCCAAGACGCCGGTCCGCTCTAGCCAAAGCTGGCTCGATGCAGCACTCCAGGTCCATGACGATTACGAGAAGAATGTGCCGGAACTGTTCGTGCCGAACGTCTTTTCCGTCGGGACTGAGGGCAAGGAATACCGCTACGGCTCTGTCCGCATGCCCGTCGATCTCTGGGGCCCGTGGCGCACGGATGCCGATGGCCCGCAGTCGATGGGCGAGGTCGAGAAGTCGGTCAACACGATGCTGCGGCCGGCGATGGTGCTGGACCTGCTCGCCAACTTCACAGCCTTCGCCACGCAAAAGGGCAAGCAGCGCATCAAGATCATCGCCCGCTATCAGCAGGTCGAGGGCGTCAACAAGATCGTCGAACGGGTTGTCGCCGGCCAGGTTCGCAAGGGGCTGATCTGGCATTTCCAGGGCTCCGGCAAATCGCTGCTGATGCTCTTCGCCTCAAAGAAGCTGCGTTTACACCCGGCGCTGAAGAACCCGACCGTGCTGGTGGTGGTCGACCGCATCGACCTCGACAGCCAGATCGCCGGCACCTTCTATGCCGCCGACATGGCCAACCTGGTGCGCACCGACAGCCGCAAAGAGCTGTCCGACCTGCTGACCAAGGACGTGCGCAAGGTCGTCGTCACCACGATCCACAAGTTCGCCGAGGCGGACGGCGTGCTGAACGACCGGGACAACATCATCGTCATGGTCGACGAGGCGCACCGCACGCAGGAGGGCGACCTCGGCCGCAAGATGCGCGAGGCGCTGCCCAACGCGTTCCTGTTTGGCCTGACCGGCACTCCGATCAACCGCGCCGACCGCAACACCTTCTATGCCTTCGGCGCCGAGATCGACGAGAACGGCTACATGAGCCGCTACGGGCTGAACGACTCGATCCGCGATGGCGCGACCAAGGAGCTGCATTTCGAGCCGCGGCTGGTGGATCTGCACATCGACCAGCATGCCATCGAGGAAGCCTATGCCGAGCTGACCGAAGGGCTCACGGACGAGGACAAGGACAAGCTCGGTCAGGCCGCAGCCAGGATGGCGATCCTGATCAAGGCTCCTGAACGTGTCCGGGCGCTCTGCTCCGACATCGCAAGGCACTTCGAGGAGAAGGTGCAGCCGAACGGCTTCGGTGCCCAGGTGGTCACCTTCGACCGCGAGAGCTGCCTGCTCTACAAGGAAGAGCTCGACAAACACCTCTCTCCCGAGACCTCCGACGTTGTCATCTCCGTCAACAGTGGTGAGCCGCGCTATGCGCCGTACAAACGGGATCGCGACGCCGAGGAGAAGCTGCTCGACCGCTTTCGTGACCCGGGCGATCCACTGAAGATCCTCATCGTCACCTCGAAGCTTCTCACGGGGTTCGACGCGCCGATCCTGCAGACGATGTACCTCGACAAGCCCCTCCGGGATCACACGCTCCTTCAGGCCATCTGCCGAACCAACCGGCCCTACGGGGAGCTGAAGAGTCATGGTCTGATCGTCGACTACCTCGGGGTGTTCGACGACGTGGCCCAGGCCCTGCAGTTCGACGAGGAAGGGGTACGTAAGGCCGTCGCGAACATCTCCGAGCTGAAGGCGGCCCTGCCGCAGTGGCTGCAGAAGTGCCTCGCGTACTTCGTCGGGGTCGATCGCACCCTACAGGGGTACGAGGGGCTCATTGCTGCGCAGGAGTGCTTGCCCACGAACGAGCTTCGGGATCAGTTCGCAGCGGACTTCAGCACCCTGGCACGGATCTGGGAAGCGCTGTCTCCGGATTCCGTGCTGACGCCTCACGAGAAGGACTACCGCTGGCTGGCCCAGGTCTACGAGTCCCTGAAGCCGTCCACGGGGACCGGGCGGCTCATCTGGCATCGGTTGGGGGCGAAGACCATCGATCTGATCCACGAGAACGTCCATGTGGACGAGATCCGTGACGATCTGGACACGCTGGTCATCGACGACGCCCTTCTGGAGACCGTCCTTGCCGGAGGCGACCCGGAGAAGAAGGCACGAGAGGTCTCCATCAAGCTGGCCGGCAGACTCAAGAAGCATACTGGTGATCCTCGGTACGTACCGCTCGCGGAGCGACTGGAGAAGCTCAAGGAACGGCATCAGCAGGGCCTGATGCACAGTGTGGAGTTCCTCAAGCAGCTGCTTGAGCTCGCGCGGGATGTGGTGAACGTTGAGAAGCAAGTGCCGGCCGTCGCGGACGAGGATCGTGGTAAGGCGGCGCTGACGGCGCTGTTCGAGGAAGTGCGGTCGGAGGAAACGCCCGTCATCGTCGGACGCATCGTGGATGACATCGATTCGATCGTCCGGGAAGTGCGCTTTCCGGGTTGGCAGGCCACCTTCGCCGGTGAGCGAGAGGTGAAGATCGCACTTCGAAAGGAGCTTCTGAAGTACCGGCTCCACCAGGATACAGAGTTGTTCGATCGGGCTTACGCGTACATCCGCGAGTACTACTGAATACTTGCGACGCCGCAACGTTTTCGCCGTTATCTGACGGCCGATCTCCTCTCAAGCCTGGCTCGTCATGAATCCGGCTGCCGGGCTTCGCGTTGACTATGCTTCGCCGGCACCTCGGCCTGGTGAGGCCCCACGTCACGGATGAATAAGGGACCATGGAACAGTTTCTGAGCCACCTCTGGCCGAACTTCGCAGCACTTGCCGCTGCGGCGGACCCCAGTGCACTCAGCGCTGGGTTCTGGATACTGATGGCGGCGGTGTTCGGCGTCTCGGTCTTCTTCGTCCTGCTGCACTACGCGAACTGCCTCCGGCGGGTGCGGGCGGTCGAGTCCCTGCTCGAGGGACAGACCGAGGAATCGCTTGCCGGCGCCCGGCGGGATCTGCTCGCTCGCGCCCGGGACCTGAAGGCGCCGGGCGTGGCCTTCCTCTGGGAGGAGTTCGACGAGAGTCTGGTGGCGACGGGCGATCAGCAGAAGCTGTTCAACACGCTGGACGCGGAGCACTTCTTCAATGCCCGGTCGCTCGCCCCGGGCCTCACGGGCAGTCGCCTGCTTGCTGCCGCGCCGAGTTTCCTGGTCGCGATCGGGGTCCTCGGGACCTTCGTCGGCCTGACGATCGGTCTGGCGAACCTGAATCTGAAAGGGGACGGCTCTTCGAGTGGGGAAATCGAGGCGCTGCGTTCCGGGATCTACGTCCTGATCCAGAGTGCGGCAGTGGCCTTCCTGACGTCCGTCTGGGGCGTCGCGTTCAGCCTGCTGTTGAACCTCATCGAGAAGCTCTTCGAGCGCAGCGCACTCAGCAGCATCCGCAAGGTGCAGGTGCGGATCGACTCGCTCTACCCCCGCATGCCGGCGGAGCAGTCGCTCGTGCTGATCGCGGACCATACCCGAGAGAGCACCAGCGCCCTCCAGGCCCTCGACGAGCGGATCGGCAACCGGCTCCAGGAAGCCGTCTCGGGCATGAGCGAGGCCATGCAGCAGGCGCTGTCCGACACGCTCAACAACATCATGGGCCCCGCGATCGACACCCTGGTCAACAACGCGAACCAGCAGTCGACCGAGGTGCTCGAGAAGCTCATCCGCGAGTTCATGAGCGGCATGAATTCAGCCGGCCGGGCGCAGGGCGAGCTCATGAACAAGGCGGCCACGGACGTGAACCAGGCCGTGACGGCGATGTCCTCGCAGCTCGAGAAGCTGTTCACCGAGCTCGGCGCCGAGCGTGAGCGCCGCCAGGAACAGTCCCAGAAGCAGGAGGCGGATCTCTCGCGGCGCCTGCAGGAGATCACCACCGGTGCGGAGGAACGCCAGGCGCTGCTCGAGCGTCGGTTCACGGAGCTCATGGAGAAGCTGGGGAGCCAGCTCCAGGCCCAGTTCGACGCCGCGGCGGATCGGGATCGGTCCCGCCAGGATGCCTTCACGAAAGGCCTGGACGCGGCGGGTCGCCGGCAGGCCGAGCTGGTCGATCAGACACTCGCGGCCGGCTCCGAGCGCATCGAGGCGATCGTGCGCGCCGTGGAAGCCCAACAGGCCGAGAGCCAGCAGCTCGCCCAGCAGCATCAGGCCCTGCTCGAGCGCCTGCGCACCGTCGGGGAGGCGGTCGCGGAGAGCAGCCGGCACCTGGACAGCAGCTCGAACCAGCTCGGGCTCCTCTCCACCAACCTCCGGGACGCGGCAGACCTCATGGGCCAGCGCGCGAGCCGTGTGGGCGAACTCCTCGAGGCGGCCGGCCGCCAGAGTGCCGGCGTAGCCGATGCGCTTGAGACCCAGCTCGAGGCGGTCTCGCGCCTCGAGGGCGCACTCGGCGAGAGCGCGCGCCGCCTCGAGGAGGCCGCCGGGGTGGCGACCCAGGGCTTCGGGAACCTCCGGGAGGAGCAGCAGGCCTGGCTCGCCTCGGTCCGGGAGGAGTTCACGAAGCTCGGTAGCGCGCTCCGTCAGGAGGTGGAGACCCTCGAGCAGCAGGCCGAGCGCTGGCTGCAGGACTACGCCACGGAGGTCTCGCGCCAGGTCGATGACCGCATGAACCAGTGGAACCAGCAGACGCTTTCGTTCGCGGACCAGATGGAGCGCGCGGTCCAGTCCATCAGCAACATCGTGGACGATCTGGAGCGCGTCTGATGCGCTGGGCCCGGCAGCCGTCGGTTTCCGTCGACGAGGAGAACCCGTACTGGATGTCCTTCTCGGACATCATGTCGGCGCTCATGGTGATCTTCGTGCTGGCTTCCGTGGTGCTGATCCTGCAGCTCATGGAGCGTCAGCGGGAGTTCGACGCCCAGATCGCCGAACTGGCCAAGGCGGAGCAGGTGCGCCGGACGATCCTCGACGAGGCGGAGGACGAGCTGCTGCGCCGAGGCATCCAGGTGCAGATCAGCGAGAACCACACGGTCCTGCGGATCCCGAACGACGTGCTCGGTTTCGAGACCGGTGCCTACGAGATCGAGGATCGGTTCCGGGATACGGCGCTCGAGATCGGGTCGGTGCTGAGTGCGGTGATCCGCCGCGGAGATCGAGCGGACTATCTGGACACGGTGTTCGTGGAAGGGCACACGGACAATCGCCCCTTCAACCGGCCGGAGATCAAGGGCAACTGGGGGCTCTCGACGTTCCGCGCGATCTCGCTCTGGGAATTCTGGGCCGCCCGTCTCCCGGACACGGAACGACTGGTCGCGCTCCGGAACCGGGCGGGGGATCCGCTGTTCTCCGTCAGTGGCTATGGCGAGACGCGCCCGGTCATCGCAGAGCAGCGCTCCGAGGCCGATTACGTCGTGAACCGTCGGATCGACATCCGATTCACCATCCGGCGGCCTTCCCGCGCCGACTACGAGAGCGTGCGCGGACTGTTCGACGTCGGCAGCCCATGAGGCTCCCGAAGGCTTCTCTCACGCTTCCGGAATGGAAGCCGGCGGATCTCGCTGGCTGGACATCGCTCCGAGAGCGAGCCGATCGGCTCGAAGCCGCGGCGGGCCGGAGCGATGCGTTCCAGGCGGCCGTGGACCGCTTCCGCGCCGTGGTGCGGACGGGGAACGTGGCGCCGGTCCGGGACCTGTTCCGGACCCGGGTGGGTGCGCGAGCCCTGAGCTGGCTCTGGCTCCAGGAGGAGCGGGTTGCGGCCGTGCTGCTCACGCCCAAGGTGCTCGATGCGCTCGTCGAGGCGCAGGGGGAGCGCCTCACGCGCATGACCCTCATCCAGTTGCTGCAGCTCTACTTCCGGCGCTTCGACGAGCTCGACGAGCTGAACAAGGCCAGTGGCACAGGCCTGCGGGAGGTGCTCGAACGGCACCTGCGTGAGCAGCTGAAGCGCATTCCGGATCGGCACGTGCAGACGTCCATTCCGGATCCGATTTCCTCCCTGAAGGCCCAGGCGGACACGCTACTCGCGCTGAACGGGCCGGTCGTGCTGGCGGAGCGCGTCCGCAAGGCGGGTCAGGAGCTCGGCGAGGCCTTCACGCAATTGGGGCTCTCGGGTTTCGATCGAGGACGTTACGCCGACGTCTGCCGCGCGCGCTTCTACCTGGAGACGCTGAAGCGGCTGGAGGTCGGCCGGCACGATCCAGTCTTCGACGAGCTCCTGAAGCCCTCGGTGCACAAGGCGCCCTACGAGGGAGAACGGCGCATCGGCCACGCGGCGCTGGAGGTGCTGATCGACCGGGCCGGGGACCAGGCGCCGGGGGAGGCCTGGCAGGAGTTCGTCCTGAGTCTGGCCGGGGATCCCCGCATCGCGAGCACGGCTCGGAACTTCGCCGACTGGTGGCGCCCCCTGGGTGAGCCCCGGATCGAGCGGGTCAGGAGCTGGCTGTCCCGGGAGGATCTCCGGCTGTTCCTCCAGGCCGTGGAGGAGTACGGGAAGGTCTCCAGGAACGAGGACCTCCAGCGCATGTTCCCGTCCCGAAAGGTGTTCCTCGAAGGGCTGTACGACCAGAAACTCATCCGGTCGTCACGTCTGATGCTGGGTAGGGACGCCGAGCGCTCGATCCGTCGGCTGCTCGGACGGGACGTCCTCACGTCGTTCGTGAAGCTGGAGAACATGCCCGAGCAGGCCGTGATCTACCTCGACTGCGGCGAGTTCCACATCGTCGAGGGCAGCCACTCTTTCAAGATCTGGACCTACCTGGAGCGCCCGAGTCCAGTGGTGGCGTCCTACGACGTCACGAGTCTCTCGCACTGGGACCTGACGAAGAAGGTGCCGAAGGACTATCAGGAGGCCTGGCCCGGTCGCCCGCATTCGGCCGTCGTGCACAGTGCGAACAGCTTCTGGCAACGCCACGTCTTCGAGTTCCTCGCGGAGAACGGGGTCGCCGTGGACATCGAGGCCATGCTCACTCGGGAGGACCACCGGAACTATCTGCGGGCGCACGGTCTTCCGGTCGTCGGGGCACGGAGGAGCAGCGCGAGAGCCGCTCCTCCCAAAACGAAGACTGCAGGCAGTGGGAAGGCTTCCGCCAAGGCGACAGGAACCCGAGGAGGGGCCCCGTCCCGGGCTCCGGGTCGTAGTGAGCTGCCCTCGAGAACTGGAAGCGGCTCTCGCTCCGGAGCGCGTCCTCCCGATGAGCTCTCGCGGCGCTACGCGAAGCTGAGCAACACCGGGCGCCAGATCCTCGAACACCTGCTCGCCCATCCGGGCGAGCGTGGGAGAGACGTCGGCAATGTGCTCGGGTTGTCACCCAAGGCCGTGAATCGCTTGCTCCACGGCGAGCTGGAAGGATTCTGCGAGCAGGATGGCAACTTCGGGTGGTCCCTGACTCGGGCGGCTCGCGCCGCACTCCGGGACCGGGCGGCGTGAGGGAATTCGATCGATGGCGCTGAGGGATCTGCTTAGAACGCTGATCGGCACTTCGAACGAGGCCGGGGCCGCGACGCCGGCCTTCTCCGTGGTGGCGGATTCGGCGGGCGTCGCTTTCGCGGCGCCGCCCGAGACGCTGCGCACACTCCGCGAGGGATCCGGAGCCTCCTTCGCCAAGATGCAATGGATCGTCCTGCGCATGCTCCAGGAGGGTGGTCTTGCGGAGGCATTGCCGAATGGATTCTGGATCGGCCAGGAGGATGTGGCCGGTCTGGACGACGAGCAGGCCGACATCCTCCAGTTGCCGCCTCGGTACCCCTTCTCCTTCGGATCACGGATCTCTGGGCGTTCCGGACACAGCTCGTTCTCCGTCGATCTGTTCGCCGAGACCTCCGATGGGTCCGCGCCCTTCGAGCGCAAGGGGCCGTTCCTTCAGCTGGGGTCCTCCGAGTCCTATCGGCTGACGCCGGCCGAGCTCATGGGTCTCCTCGCCTGGGAGCGGCACCGGTCGCTGTCTCCCGAGGAGCGGGGCGAGACGGCGAATCTCCGCTTGATGGCCGAGCTCCAGACCGCGGCCAGGAGCGGCATGCGGGTGGACCTCGGCCACTTCGAGCGATTCGATCTGGTGGTTCCCGAGGGCATCGGGGTCACCGGCACGCGGATGCCCGACGGCAGCCTGCTTCTCTCTCCCAGCCTCGGCGACGGATCGACCCCGGACGAGCTGCAGAAGCGCTGGTCGCAGCTCGATCTCGACGACGACGGTGGCGTCCTGCGCATCGGCCACCGCATCGTGCTGCTCGACGAGCAGAAGATGAACGCGATCCGGGAGGTCTTCGCCAACCAGAGCATCCCTGCGGAGCGGGTCCGCGAGTTCCTCGACACGCCCAGCGCGTTCCTGGATGCCGCGCTCGTGGATCTCGACATCGGCTTCTCGGTGCGCGTGGCTGGAGTGGGGCAGCTTCGGCACCTGAACTTCGGGGAGCTCGACAGCACGGGGGAGGACTGGTTCGGAGTCTCGGAGATCCCCGCGACCACGGAGATCCTCGAGCAGCTCATCCGGTCACCGGAAGAACTCGAGACCTTTCAGGCAGCAGCCGAGGCCGCCTGGGGGCAGGGAGCCGAGACCGTCGCGTTTCGAGGCGAGACCGTCGACATCGCGGATCGTGCCGGAACCTGCGCGATGCTCGACAAGCTTCGCGCGAAGCTCGAGCGGGAGGGTCCCTCGGAGGAGGGCGGCGGCGCGGCCTCCGAACCGAGTCAGGCGCCATCTCGCACGACCGTCAGCGTTGTGCTCCGGGACGCCGAAGAGATCCGCAGCGAGCTCCTGGAGATCGCGCGTGCCACTTCCCCCCGTTCACCGGTCGCCTGGGACGCGTACGCGCGCTCCCCGTTCCCGCATCAAGAGGAAGGCGTGGCCTGGATGCTGGGCCTCGTGGAAGCCGCGCTGCGGGGCGACCGCGCGGATCTGTATCGACCTCAGGGTGCGCTGCTCGCCGACGACATGGGGCTCGGCAAGACCTTCATGGCTCTGGTGGTGGCGGGGGAGTACCTCAGATGGCTCGGGGAGGCGGGTACGACGGCGAAGCCGATCCTGGTCGTTGCCCCGCTGAGTCTCCTCGAGAACTGGGAGGACGAGGTCGCGAAGACCTTCCTGGCCTCCCCGTTCCGTGACCTGATCGTGCTGCAGTCCGGGCGGGATCTGCGGAGCTTCCGCATCCAGGGCGCCGAACGGGAGTCGGTCCAGCTCCAGGCCTCCGAGGAGGCGACGGAGGACGGGCCGCCTTCGATTCGCTACGCGCTGACCATCGGCCCCGAGGCGGGGGCCAGGCGGCTCGACATGGATCGCCGCATCGTTCTGACGACCTACCAGACGCTCCGCGACTACCAGTTCTCGCTCTGCAGCGTGGATTGGGGGCTCGTCATCTTCGACGAGGCGCAGAACATCAAGAATCCCAACACGCTGCAGACCCGGGCCGCGAAGGGCCTCAAGGCGGACTTCAAGCTTCTGGCCACGGGCACGCCCGTGGAGAACAGCCTTGCCGATTTCTGGTGTCTCTTCGATACGGCCCAGCCCGGCCTGCTCGGGGACTGGTCCGCGTTCCGGGACCGGTGGATCGCGCCGATCCTCGCGGCGGAGGAGGAGCACCGGGCGCAGGTGCGCCGCGAGCTAGGCCATGAGCTTCGGCAGGCGGTCGGGGGCTACATGCTGCGGCGGGTGAAGGAGGATCAGCTCGAAGGGCTACCCAGGAAGTTCATCCGTACCGGTGTCCCCGTGGAGGGGGCTGGTCCGGTGGTGCACGAGCCTTCGCTGGCGGCCCCCATGCGGGGGGCGCAGCTCGCGGCCTACGACGAACTGCTGTCCGGCTATCGGAGTCGACGAGCCTCCGAGGACATGCGCGGGCAGGCGTTGGCGATCCTGCAGTCCCTGCGCGAGGTCTCCCTGCATCCGCGGCTCCGCCAGGAGAACGAGTTGCTGGCACAGGGCGCGAAGGAAGCACGGAGCCGCATGGCGGAATCCGCCAAGCTCCAGGCGGTGCTCGACACGCTCGATCGGATCCGGGACCAGAAGGAGAAGGTGATCCTGTTCATGGTCTCGAAGCGGCTGCAGCGTGCTCTGAAGCTCTGGCTCGACGAGATCTACGGACTCGACATCGCCGTGATCAACGGGGACACCGCTGCGGTCGCGAGGTCGCAGGACGTGCTCACGCGCAAGCAGCTCATCGCGGCCTTCGAGGCGATTGAAGGCTTCAACATCCTGATCATGTCCCCGATCGCGGCGGGCGTCGGGCTCACGGTGGTGGGCGCGAATCACGCGATCCACCTCGAGCGCCACTGGAATCCTGCCAAGGAGGCACAGGCGTCGGACCGCATCTACCGCATCGGCCAGACGCGCGACGTGCACATCCACCTTCCGATCGCCCTGCACCCGAAGATCGACTCCTTCGATGTGCACCTCGATCGGCTCCTGCGCGGGAAATTGATGCTGAAGGATGCGGTGGTCACACCGGAGGCGGTGAGAGAGGACGAGTTCATCTCGTCGATGGGGCTCTAGGGCTGCTCGCCCGTCCCATGGCACATGGTTCAGATGGGCACGGTGCGGCCGTCTGCGAACCAGGATCGCTTCTGAAGCGACGTGAGCATCGATGCGAAGCGGGCCCGGTCGATGTCCTCCCGCATACATGCGCCTGGAAGGCATCGTGACTAGGCTTTAGCTGCCATCTGAACGAGTACCCGACCGGAGGACCACATGGAACGTGGACGGCGCAAGCCCCTGAAGCTCTTCATCGCAGCCCTGGCCCTGGGGATCGCTCCGCCGAGCATGGCGAAGCGCAGATTCCGAGTGGGAGGTGGGCTTCGGCGGGGGCATCGCCCCATTGGCCATGTGCTCACACGCGCTCAGCTTCGGGAATGCGTGGCGATGGAGGAGCGGATCGAGACGATGCAGTCGACGATCGATTCGCAGAAGACCGAACTGGATGGTGCAGAACGCGATCTCGAGACCCTCGGCACCCGCTTGGATCGGGAGGCGATCGCGCTGGATCGCTATAGCCAGGAATCCGTGGATCGCTACAACGCACTCGTCGAACGGCACCGGCAGCAGATCGATGCGTTCAATGCTCGAGTCAACGAGTACAATCGATTGGTCGATGATGGCGCGCCCCTCATCGATCGCTACAACTCCTCCTGTGCCGAACGCGCCTACTACGAAGATGATCTCGCGGCGGTACTCGCCGAACGCTAGGTCCGCAGGTCCTCGGGTTGGCTCCGTCCAGAGATCGTGTCGATCACGTAGAGGCTGGCTGCCACGAGCGGATCCGCGCGTCTCGGGATTGGGCGCTCGGTTCACTGCAGGATTCGGGTACGTCGACACAGCAGGTTGAGAGGAAGCTCCCTTGCGCTTCTGTCCCAACGAACCCCCGGACCACAACAGGGGCGAGCGCCTCGTCTGGAACCTCCTCAAGCGTGCCTTCGAGGGCGACGAGGGGGTGGGGTACTACCGCTATCCCATCTTCGCCGGGCGGGGCTCCCGGCGCTACGAGCCGGACTTCCTGGTCGTCCACCGGAAGTTCGGGGTCTGGGTATTCGAGTGCAAGGGCGCCCGCATCGAGAACATCGCCGAGATCAATGGCCAGGAATGGGCAATGCGGCGCTGGTACGACGAGACGATCTACCCGGTGCAGCAGGCCGACGATCAGATGTTCGCGGTCAAGGGACTGGTCGAGCGGGACCGGGAACTGCGCCGGCTGGGCATTCCCTTCGAGTACCGCGTGCTGCTGCCCTTCGTGAAGGAGGCCGAGTGGGCCGGCTCGCCCTTCGCCGACAACCCCAGTTGCCTCGGCGTGGTGCTGGTCGGCGAGCAACTCGAGCGAGCGGCGCTGCGGGCCGAGCTCACGGAGCACGGGCTCGCCCACATGCCCGAGCTGACCGAGGAGCAGTGGGAACAGCTGAAGGGGGTCTTCCGCGGGGAGGTCACGGACCGGACGCCTCGGGCGGTACCGGACCGGACTCCGGCCGAGAGCCCGCTGCGGATCATCCATGCGGTGGAGAGCCGGCTGCGGCAGCTCGATGAAGCGCAGGAGCGCGTGGCGCACGAGGCGCCGGAAGGGCCCCAGCGCATCCGCGGCCTCGCGGGAACGGGCAAGACCGTGCTCTTCGCCAAGCGTGCGGCGCGGCTCCATGCGGCGCATCCGGACTGGGACATCGCGTTCGTCTTCTTCACC
>JAZBPF010000445.1:0-5092 GCA_036351515.1 Pseudomonadales bacterium
ATGACCGTCCCGCATCGTCCGAACCGGAGAGCCCCCATGGTCCTGTCCGTTCCGCGGCGCCTCGTCGCCGTCCTCCTCGCCGCCGCGTCCGCGTTCGCCGTTCCGGCCTCCGCCGCGGACGCGCCCCGGCTCGAGGGGCCGCAGGCGAAGGCGATCCTCGAACGCCTGGACGCCGCGCGCCCGGGCCTCCCGGTGGAGTCCGTCTCGCCCGCGGGGGTCGCCGGCCTCTATGCCGTCGCCCTCGAGGACGGCACCGTGCTCTACGCCACGGAGGACGGCGCGCACCTCATCGCCGGCGATCTCTACCGCGTCGCCCCGGAAGGCCTCGTGAACCGCACGGAAGAGCAGCGCGCCGTGCAGCGCATCGCCCGGCTCGAGTCCCTGGACCGGGACGAGATGATCGTCTTCTCGCCGAAGGGCGAGACGAAGGCCGTGGTCAACGTCTTCACGGACGTGGACTGCGGCTTCTGTCAGCGCCTCCACCAGGAAGTGCCCGAGCTCAACGCCATGGGCGTCGAGGTCCGCTACCTCGCCTTCCCGCGCGCGGGCATCGGCTCCGAGTCCTACGACAAGATCGTCTCCGCGTGGTGCGCCGCCGATCCCCGGCAGGCCCTCACGCGCCTGAAGAACGGCCAGCCCGTGGAACCCCGCAGCTGCGACAACCCCGTCGCGGCCCAGTACCGCCTCGGCCAGCAGCTCGGCGTCCGCGGCACGCCGGCGCTGTTCCTCGAGGACGGGCGCTACGTGCCGGGTTACATGCCGGCGCAGGCGCTGGCGGAAGAGCTGGGGTTGAACGCGGGGTCCTGAGGGATCGTTCTCGGTCTCTGCAAGATCGCAGCTGAAGCTGGCTCCCACAGGCGGGGTGTCGACACGCCCCTGTGGGAGCCAGCTTCAGCGGCGACCTCCACCATCCGAGAACTCTCCCCCGCCCCTCGTTGACGCCCCCCCACCGCCCCGGTAACGTCCCGCGCCATTCCCGGGGGAGGCGCACGTGCAACCGGTCAGCATCGGCATCTGTGGCATCGGCACCGTCGGCCGGTCCGTCTTCGACGTCCTCCAGCGCAACGGCCCCGAGATCACCCGCCGCGCCGGGCGCGAGATCCGCGTCACCGCCGTCGGCATGCGCCGCGACAAGCCGGACTTCGTGCCGGGCAGCGCGCGCGTCGAGCGCGAGATCCTCGCGCTCGCCGACGACCCCGGGCTCGACATCCTCGTCGAACTCGTCGGCGGCACCGACGTCGCCCGGGAACTCGTGCTGCGCGCCATCGACCGCGGCAAGCACGTCGTCACCGCCAACAAGGCCCTGATCGCCGAGCACGGCAACGAGATCTTCGCCGCCGCCCGCGAGCGCGGTGTCGCGGTCGCCTTCGAGGCTGCCGTGGCAGGGGGCATTCCGCTCATCAAGGCGCTGCGGGAAGGACTCGCCGCGAACCGCATCGCCTGGCTTGCCGGCATCATCAACGGCACCTCGAACTACATCCTCACGGAGATGCGCGCCGCCGGCCGCGAGTTCGCCGACGTGCTCGCGGAGGCGCAGCGCCTGGGCTACGCGGAGGCGGATCCGACCTTCGACGTGGAGGGCGTGGACGCCGCGCACAAGCTCGCGATCCTCGCCGCCATCGCCTTCGGCGTGCCGCTCGCCTTCGACCGCGTCTACACCGAGGGCATCGGCGCCGTCTCCGGCGACGACATCGCCTATGCCGAGGAGCTCGGCTACCGCATCAAGCCGCTCGCGCTCACGCGCCTGACGGAGAGCGGCGTGGAGCTGCGCGTCCATCCCACGCTCATCCCCGAGGGCCAGCTCCTCGCGAACGTCGACGGCGTCATGAACGCCGTGCTCGTCTCCTCGGACGCCGTCGGCCAGACGCTCTACTACGGTCCGGGTGCGGGCGGCGAGCCGACCGCGTCGTCGGTGGTCGCCGACCTCGTCGACGTGGTCCGCACCATGACCCTCGACCCGGCCCAGCGCGTGCCCTACCTCGCCTTCCAGCACGACGCGCTCTCGGACGTCGGCGTGCTGCCCATGGGCGACGTCGTCTCTGCCTACTACCTGCGGATCTTCGCGCAGGACCGCCCCGGCGTGCTCGCGCGCATCGCGACCATCCTCTCCGAATGCGGCATCAGCATCGAGGCGCTGATCCAGAAGGAGCAGGAGATCCGCGAGATCGAGGACGAGGCCTGGGTGCCCATCATCCTGCTCACGCATCGCGTGCAGGAGGCCGACCTCGAGCGCGCCCTCGCGGCCATCGAGGCCCTCGAGGAGACCCGCGGACGCGTCGTGCGGCTGCGCGTCGAGAGCCTCGACGGCGCTCGCTGAGGGCGTGACGCCCGCCGCGCCCTGCATCGTCGAGCGTCCGGTTCCCGCCGGCGTCGACGCGCTCGCCCGCGAGGCCGACCTTCCGCCCCTGCTCGCGCGCCTCTACGCCTCGCGGGGCGTCACCGCCGCCCGGGACCTCGATCCCGCCCTCGCTGCGCTACCGGATCCCGCGGAGCTGCCGGGCATGGAGGCGGCGGTGGATCTGCTCCTCCGCGCTCGGCGCGAGGGCACGCGCCTCTGCGTCGTCGGGGACTACGACGCCGACGGCGCGACGAGCACGGCCGTGCTCGTGACCGGCCTCGGGGCCCTCGGCTTCCGCGCCGTCGACCATCTCGTCCCGAACCGCATGACCCTCGGCTACGGCCTCACCCCGGAACTCGTCGCCCTCGCCGCCGAGGGGCCCGAGGCGCCGGAGCTGCTCGTCACCGTCGACAACGGCATCGCCGCCCACGCGGGCGTGGCCGCCGCCCGGGCGCGCGGCATGGACGTGCTCGTCACGGACCACCACCTCCCCGGTGACACCCTGCCGGAGGCGGCGGCGCTCCTGAACCCGCGCCTCGCCGACGGGCCCACGGAGTTCGATGCCGTGGCCGGCGTCGGCGTCGCCTTCTTCCTCCTCGCCGCCCTGCGCCGACGGCTCCGCGAGACCGGCGAGCTTGCCGGCGACGGCCCGAACCTCGCCGGGCTCCTCGACCTGGTGGCCCTCGGCACCGTCGCCGACGTCGTGCCGCTGGACCGCGTGAACCGGATCCTCGTGGGCCAGGGGCTCGCGCGCATGCGGGCCGGCCGCGCGCGGCCGGGCATCGCGGCCCTCGCCGCCGTCGCCGGGCGCGACCTGCGCCGCCTCGCCGCGGCGGACCTCGGCTTCGCCCTCGCCCCGCGCCTCAACGCCGCCGGCCGCATCGACGACATGGCCCTCGGCATCGCCTGCCTGCTCGCGACGGACCCCGCCGAGGCCCGGCAGCGCGCCGAGCGCCTCGACGCCCTGAACCGGGAGCGACGGGAGATCGAGGCGACCATGCGCGCGGAGGCGCTCGCGGCCACGGCGCGCCTGGCCCTCGACGGTGCGCTGCCGGCGGCGCTCTGCCTGCACGACGCGAGCTGGCACCCCGGCGTCGTCGGCATCGTCGCCAGCCGCGTGAAGGAACGCGTGCACCGGCCGGTGATCGCCTTCGCCCCGGACGGGCAGGGGAGCCTGCGCGGCTCCGCCCGGTCGATCCCGGACTTCCACCTCCGCGACGCCCTCGCCGCCGTCGACGCGCGCCACCCCGGCCTCGTGACCCGCTTCGGCGGCCACGCCATGGCCGCGGGCCTCACGCTCGAGGCCGGGCGCCTCGACGCCTTCGCCGCGGCCTTCGCGGAGGAAGCCGCGCGCACCCTCGATCCCGCCACGCTCCGGGGCGAGCACGTCACCGACGGCGAGCTCGCGCCGGCGGAACTCGACCTCGCCACCGCCGAGCTCCTCGAACGCGCCGGCCCCTGGGGCCAGGGCTTCCCGGAGCCGGAGTTCCACGGCGTCTTCGACGTCGCCGGCGCCCGCGTCGTCGGCGAGGCGCACCTGCGCCTGGAGCTGCGCGATGAGGCCGGCCGGCGGATCCCCGCCATCGCCTTCGGCGCGGTCGAGCAGGGCTGGGCCGACCCGCCGGGGCGCATCCGCACGGTCTACCGCCTCGCCGTCGACCGCTGGCGGGGGGACGCGCGCCTGCAGCTCCAGCTCCGCCATCTCGAGCCGGCCTGAGCGGACGGAAGCATCGCCGACTCCGTCGGCTTCCCACGAACTCCGCGGGAAGCGCACGCAGTGCGCGATCGATGGAGCCACTGAAGCCGACTCTTGCAGATGGGGTGTCGACACGCCCCTGTGGGAGCCGGCTTCAGCCGCGACGACTTGGTCCGATCCCGGCGTCGCCCGGGACGCCGGACCGGCTGAAGCCGGCTCCCACAGCGGAGGACGTTCTCTTCGGAGCCGACCAAACGGCTCCCTCCGCCGCCCTTCTGGTACACTCCCGCGCCCCGCGGCGCGCCCATTCGGCGCCGCGCCGCATCCGGATCCACTGTGGGGAGCCCTCATGCAGGACGTGAACGCCGTGCGCGACCGCATCGAAGACCTCTCCGAGCGCACTTCCGCGCTCAGGGGGTATCTTTGACTACGCGGGGAAGAAGGAGCGGCTGGAGGAAGTCGAACTCGAGCTCGCCCAGCCCGGCGTGTGGGACGACCCCGAGAAGGCGCAGGCCCTGGGCCGCGAGCGCGCGACGCTCGAGGCCGTCGTCGCGGTGCTCGAGCGTCTCCAGAGCGGGCTGAGCGACGCCGCCGACCTCTTCGAGCTCGCTGTCGAGGAGTCGGACGAGGACACGCTCGACGTGCTCCGGGCCGACCTCGACGCCCACGAGCAGGAGGTCCACCGTCTCGAGTTCCGCCGCATGTTCGCCGGCGAGATGGACGCCTCCGACTGCTTCGTGGACATCCAGGCCGGCTCCGGCGGCACCGAGGCCCAGGACTGGGCGGAGATGCTCCTGCGCATGTACCTGCGCTGGGCCGAGCGCCGCGGCTTCGACACGGAGATCATCGAGCTCTCCCCCGGCGAGGTCGCCGGCATCAAGGGCGCGACCTTTCTCGTCCGCGGCGACCACGCCTTCGGCTGGATGCGCACGGAGACCGGGATCCACCGCCTCGTGCGCAAGTCGCCCTTCGACGCCGGCGCGCGCCGCCACACGTCCTTCGCCTCCGTCTTCGTCTCCCCGGAGATCGACGACGACATCGAGATCGAGATCGACCCC
>JAZBPF010000446.1:0-3149 GCA_036351515.1 Pseudomonadales bacterium
CAGCACCGGCTGGGTGTTCACCGTGCGGTCCAGTTCCTCGGCGGGGCCGTCCTGGGCGAGGGCCCAGAGGTCCCGCTCCACCGCCTGCGAGGCCTCGTCGAAGGTCTCGCGGACCACTGCGTGCGCAGCGGCCAGTTCCGCCAGCATTCCCACGCTCTGGGAACCCTGGCCCGGGAACATCATCCCCAGGGCGACGGTCATCCTCCCTCCCCGATCGTGCCCGTCCTCGGCGCCTGCGGTGCGTTCAGTCGTCCCGGCCGGGGGCGATCTTCCGGCCCCGATAGAAGCCGTCCGCACTCACGTGATGGCGACGATGGGTCTCGCCGGTGGTGGGCTCCACGGACAGGGTGGGCCCGCCGAGGGCGTCGTGGGCCCTGCGCATGCCGCGCTTGGACCGGGTCTTGCGATTCTGCTGGACCGCCATGGCTGCGTTTGCTCCCGCACTCGTGAGGGCACCCCTCGGGCACCCCCGTAAACCGTCGGGGCGCCCCGCGGCGCCCCGACACGATTCATTCCCGGTCTTCTCCGACCTGTTTCCGCTTCAGCGCCGCGAGGGCGGCGAAGGGATGCTCCCGTTCCGGCGCCGGCTCCGCCTCGTCCCCGCTCCGCGCGAAGGCGTCGTAGGCCTCCGCGTGTACGCAGGACTCGAGCTCCGCGCAGGGCCGCTCGGGCAGCGCCAGGAGCAGATCGTCCTCGAACAACGCCGCCGCGGTGGCGGTCGCCTGATCGATCACCACCGTGTCGATCTCCTCGATGAGATCGCGGGCCGAGGCCTCGCTCCGCACCACGCAGAGATCGACGGCCGCGGCCAGGTCGCAGGGCTCCGTCTCGAGGCAGTTCGCGCAGCGCAGGCGCACCCGCGTCCGCAGCGAGCCCGCCGCGCGACAGCGGCCCTGCGCGTCGCGGCGGAAGGCGACCTCCACGTGCACGGGCTCGAGCACCGACTCGACGCATTCCGCGAGCCTGGGAAAGGCCTCGGGCCCCAGCCGCACGTCGAGGACCGCCTCTTCGCGTGCCAGCCGGAAGGGTTCGAGATCCAAGGCGGGAGACGGACCGGTCGACGACAGGCGCGCAATCATAGGGACGGCCCCCGGGCCTGTCAAAGCGTCCAGTGGGTCGACCGAGGGTCCCCGCAGGGCCCCCTCCATGGCAGCATCGCGGCCCCGCCGCCGGCTCCGGAGACCGCCCGTGCACGACGCCGTCGAGGCCGATCCGCCCCGCCTGCTCCTGGCTTCCACCTCCCGCCACCGGCGGGCGCTGCTGGAACGCCTGCGGGTGCCCTTCGAGACCGCAGCGCCCGAGTTCGAGGAGACCTTCCTCCCCGGGGAGCCTCCCGTCGAGCGCGCCCGCCGTCTGGCCGAGGGCAAGGCCCGGGCGGCCGGGGAGCGGCTCTCCGGCCGCCGCACGCTGGTGATCGGCTCGGACCAGGTGGCCTCCCTCGAGGGGGAGGTGCTCTCCAAGCCCGGGACCCGGGAGCGGGCCGTCGCTCAGCTCCTGCGCGCCCGCGGGCGCACGCTCGAGTTCCACACGGGCGTGGCCGTCCTCGACACGGCCAGCGGCCGCACCCACGTGCACGTCGAACCCTTCCGGGCGCGGCTCCGGCCGCTCGAGGAGGCGCGGATCGCACGCTACGTGGACCTCGAGCGCCCCCTCGACGCCGCGGGCGCCTTCTATTCCGAGGGTCTCGGCATCGTGCTCTTCGAGGCACTGGAAGGTCGCGACCCCACGGCCCTCGTCGGGCTGCCGCTCGTGGCCCTGGTGGACCTCCTCGCGGAGGCCGGCGTCGCCGTCCTCGATCTCGCCCGCTGACGTCGCCGGACGGTCCCGGCCGTCAGGACGTCGGGGTCAGGCGGTCGACGAGCGCCTGGAGGTCCTCCGGCAGCGGCGCCTCGAAGCGGCGCATCGCGTCGCCCGCCGGGTCGGCGGGATCGGGCACCGCGATCGACGCCGCGTGCAGGCACAGGCGCGGCACCCCGAGGGCCTCGCTCCGGTCGCGGACCTCCCCGAGCGCGTACTTCGGATCGCCGAGGATCGGATGCCCGGCGTGGGCGAGGTGCACCCGGATCTGGTGCGTGCGTCCGGTCTCCGGCCGTACCTCCAGCAGCGTCGCCTCGGCGAAGCGCCGCAGCACCCGCACGTGACTGAGGGCCGGCTTGCCGGCCACGGACACCCGCACGAAGCGCTCGCCGTTCGCCGCCAGCACGCGCTCGAGGGGCGCCTCGAGGCGCCGCAGGCGCGCCGGCCAGCGCCCGTCGACGAGGGCCAGGTAGACCTTCTCCGCCCGGCGGTCCCGGAGCGCGTCGTGGAGGGCGAGGAGCGTCCGCCGGCGCTTGGCCAGGAGCACGCAGCCCGAGGTGTCCCGGTCGATGCGATGGGCGAGTTCGAGGAAGGGGCGCTCCGGAGGCAGCGACCGGAGCGCCTCCACGAGGCCGGTGCGCACGCCGCTGCCGCCGTGGACGGCGAGCCCAGCGGGCTTGTTCACGACCAGCAGGTTCTCGTCCTCGTGGAGCACCGCTTCCCCGAGCCGTGCCGCGAGTTCCGGAGACGGCGGGACCTCGCCGGCCGGAGGCGCGCTGCGCACCGGCGGCAGGCGCAGCCGCTCCCCGCTCCGGACCCGGTGCGTGGCGCGCACCCGGCGCCCGTCCACGCGCACCTCGCCGCGGCGGAGCATGCTGTAGACGCGGCTCCGCGGCACGCCGCGCAGCTCCCGCAGAAGCAGGTTGTCGATGCGCTGTCCGTCGCCCCGCGCGTCCACGAGGAGTTCGCGGGGCCCCTGCTCCGTCACCGGTCCCGCGGACCCGGGCTCCGGCGCGGGCACCGACGGGGGCGCGGGTCGGGGACGCGGACGGGTCCCGGAGGGTCGCCCTCCGCTGCGGGGTGACCGATTTCCGCCCCCGCGCCGGGGCCCCTTCGTTTTCCCTTTCGATTGAGTCACTTGGAGACTACTGTTAGCATCGGCCGCCGGGAAGGGTGGAAACGACGAACGCCGCCGAGGCGGCGGAGCCCGCTCACCCCTTCCCCGCCGCCCGGACGGCCGCGCACAGGCGCCCGGTGCCGCCGGTGGTGAACGTGCAGACCACGACGACCGAGCCGTCGTCGATCCGAGAGAAAAGGGAGGACGGCGAGTCAGCTCGCGGTCCGAGGCGAGA
>JAZBPF010000447.1:0-6461 GCA_036351515.1 Pseudomonadales bacterium
CCGTAGCCGTGGTCGCTCGGTGCGTGCACCAGGGTCCCGCGGAGCCCCTTCTCGAGATAGCGCTCCCAGAGCCCCCGGAACGGGAGGAGCTCGCCGGAGGCGAGGTGGAAGGCGGCGGTCGGCTCCACGGAGAGCACCTCGAGGAAGCCGGGGCGCACGGCCGGGTCCGCGAGCACCCGCTCGCAGTAGGCGAGGAAGTCCGCGGCCCCCAGGGATCCGGAGACCCGCGTGTGCACCACGTTGCTGCGCGCGTCGTGCGCGGTTTCGATGGGCATGGCATCCGGCCGTGCCGACCCGGAAAGGCGCGCATCCTCGGGATTCGTCCCCCCGGGGTCAAGGGCGTCCCGTCGCCGACCACGAACTCACCGGCTACGGAGGAGCCGGCCCGGGCGGGCACCGGTATCCGCGTCCCGCTCCCGGGTCCGCACCCCGTGCACCCAGGTGCCGAGGTAGCCCTTCGCCGGCTGCAGGATCCGCGCGCCGCCGGCGGGCAGGTCCCGGTGCACTTCGAGGTCGCCGAGGGAGAGGCCGTCGAAGTCGATGACGTTCACGTCGGCCCGCTTGCCCGGCTCCAGGGAGCCGCGGTCCTCGAAGCCGAAGAGCCGGGCGTTGCGCAGGGTCTGCCGGTGCACCACGTGCTCCAGCGGCAGGCGCGGGCCCCGCTTCCGGTCCCGGACCCAGTGCGTGAGCTCGTAGGTGGGGGCCACGGCGTCGAAGATCACGGTCACGTGCGCCCCCGCGTCGGAGAGCCCCGTCACCGTCGCCTCGTGGAGCTGCATGGCGCGCACCGCCTCGAGGTCGTGGTCCGCGTAGTTCGTGAAGTACATGACCACGAAGTCGTGGCCGTCGCCGGCGACGAGGAAGTCGTAGAGGTACGCCCAGGGATCCTGCCCCGCGGCCGCCGCGCGCGCGGCGAAGGACTGCTCGCGGGTCGGCTCGTAGTCCCGGGCGTCCGCGAAGGCGAAGGTCTGCTCGAAGTTCAGCTCCGCGAAGGCGACGCCGTTCTCCATGGTCCCGGGGAGCTCGTGGGGCACGCTCGTCTCGGCGAGGATCGCCGCGCGCACCTCCGGTTTCCGCAGCTCCACGAGCCGCTCGGCCAGCGGTAGATCCCGCAGCTTCAGGTAGGTCGGCCGGCGCATGAAGGAGTGGTAGGTGTCGAGGCTCAGGACGATGCCCGTGGGCCGGGCGCCGACCTGCGGATAGACCTGCGCCCCCTCGGCGTTCTCCTGCACCACGCGCTCGAGCACCTCGCGCCAGCGCGTGGGCCACTCGGCCACCTGGAACAGCGTGAAGGTCAGCGGCCGCCCCGACTCCCGCGACAGGCGCGCCATGAGCGCCACCTCGTCCATGAGATCGTGCGGCTCGCCGCCGAGGGCCTCGCCGCTGCCGAGCGTGCTGGAGGGAATGATCTGGAAGACCCCGCGGCCCGCGTCGCGCAGGGCGCCGGCGAGGGCGAGCACCTCGTCGTCGCGGGCGAAGGTGCCGGGCACCGGCTGGCCGCGCACGGACACGTGGCCGAGGATCCGCGAGGTGGAGAAGCCGACCGCGCCGGCGCGCACGGCGTCGGCGACGATGCGGCGCATGGCGGCCAGATCGTCGGCCGTCGCCGGCTCGTTGTTCCGGCCCCGCTCGCCCATGACGAAGTTGCGCACGGCGCCGTGGGCGACGAGGGAGCCCACGTCGAGGGCGTAGGACCGGCCGGCGAGGAAGTCGAGGTACTCGGGATAGCTGGACCAGGCGCCCCAGGGCATGCCCTCGTAGAGCGCCGTGCCGGGGACGTCCTCCACCCCCTCCATGAGCTCGATGAGGTCGCGCTCGCCGCCGGGGGCGACGGGGGCGAAGCCGACGCCGCAGTTGCCCATGACGATGGTGCCGACGCCCTGCCCGGAGGAGGGGAGCAGCTCCTCGTCCCAGGTCACCTGCCCGTCGTAGTGCGTGTGCACGTCCACCCAGGCCGGGGTGACGAGGGCGCCGTCGGCGTCCACGACCTCCCGGGCGGCGCCGTCGATGCGACCGCCGACGGCGACGATGCGGCCGCCCTCGATCGCGAGATCGCCCGTGGCGGCCGGCGCCCCGGTCCCGTCCACGAGCGTGCCGCCGCGGATCAGCGTGTCGTACATGGTCGTCCCCTCTCCTCGTGAACCTGCGTCCGTGTCTTCTCTAGCACGGGCGGGATCCTGCGTCAGGTCCCACCGGCGTCGGCAGCCCGCCGCAGTCGGTCTCGCACGGCGTCCCAGGCCGGTGCCGCCGGCGGCCGCTCCGCCAGCGCCTGCACGGCGCCGGAGGTCTCCAGCCGGTGCAGCGCGGCGTAGAGTCCCCGCGCGAAGCCCGCGGCGTCGTCCGGAAGCAGCTCGAGGGGCGCCGCGCGGGGCCCGAGATGCGCGCCGGTCTCCGCGCGACAGAGGATCGCAGCGGGGCCGTCCCACGCGTCCGCGATCGCACCGGCATCGGCGAGGCGCAGCGCCACACCCTCGGGCGCGTAGTGGCGATGGCGCAGGCCCGGCGAGCGGGCCAGGTCCGCCGGGGCCGGGGCGCTCGTGTCGAGGTCGGGCAGGAAGGGGGCGAGGTCCCCGGCGCTCACATCCCCGGGGCGGAGGATCCGCGGCCGCGCACCGTCGAGGGCGAGCACCGTGGACTCGACGCCCACGGTCGTCGCGCCGCCGTCGAGGACCGCGTCGATGCGCCCGTCGAGGGTCGCGAGCACGTGCGCCGCCGTGGTCGGGCTCGGGCGCCCGGAGCGGTTCGCCGAGGGCGCCGCCAGCGGTCCGCCGAAGGCGCGCAGGAGCGCGAGGGCCACGGGGTGGTCGGGGACGCGCACGGCCACCGTGTCCTGGCCCGCCGTGACGTTGTCGGGGATGCCGGCGGCCTTCGGCAGCACGAGCGTGAGCGGCCCGGGCCAGAAGGCCTCGGCGAGCCCGCGGGCGCGCGCGAGGCGCGCAGGCTCGGCTTCCCAGAGGGCGGCGGCGGCCTCGAAGTCGGCGACGTGGAGGATCAGGGGGTTGTCCGCCGGGCGGCCCTTGGCGGCGAAGATGCGCGCCACCGCCGCTTCCGAGCGGCCGTCGGCGCCGAGGCCGTAGACCGTCTCCGTCGGGAAGGCGACGAGGCCGCCGTCGCGGAGCAGCTCCGCGGCGGCGGCGACGTCCCGCGTGTCCTGGCCGTCGAGGCGCCGGGTCAATGGCGGTGGACGCGGACCGGCAGCTCGCGGATCCCGCGGATGAAGTTCGACTTCAGGCGCTTCTCGGGGCCGACGACCTCCACCGTGTGGAAGCGCTTCGTGATCTCCTCCCACACGACGCGCAGCTGCAGCTCCGCGAGGCGATTGCCCATGCAGCGGTGCACGCCGAAGCCGAAGGACACGTGCTGGCGCGCGTTCGGCCGGTCGATGATCAGCCGGTCCGCGTCCGCGTGCATGGTCTCGTCGCGGTTGCCGGAGACGTACCACATGACGACCTTGTCGCCGGCGCGGAGCGTCTTCCCGCCGAGCTCCGTGTCCGTCTTCACGGTCCGGCGCATGTGCAGCACCGGCGTCTGCCAGCGGATGATCTCCGAGACCATGTTCGGGATCAGGGAGGGGTCGGCGCGCAGCCGGTCGTACTGCTCCGGGAACTGGTTCAGGGCGAGCACCCCGCCGGAGATGGAGTTCCGCGTGGTGTCGTTGCCGCCGACGATGAGCAGCATGATGTTGCCGAGGAACTCGAGCGGCCGCGTCACCATGTCGCGGGTGGTCTCGCCGTGGGCGAGCATGGTGATGAGGTCGTTGCGGTCCGTCGGGTCCGCCGCGGCGCGCTCCGCCCAGAGCCCCATGAAGGTGGTGGCCATGTCCTGCAGGCCCGCCATGGCCTCCTCGCGGGGCGGCCCCTCGTCGGCGCCGGTGGTCTCCGGGGAGCCGATGGACAGGTCGGACCAGTAGGTGAGCTTGCGCCGGTCCGCGAAGGGGAAGTCGAAGAGCGTCGCGAGCATGCGCGTGGTCAGCTCGATGGACACCTGGTCCACCCAGCAGAAGGTCTCGTTGCCGTCGGGCAGCGCGTCGAGGATCTCGGCCGCGTGGCGGCGGATCTCCGGCTCGAGCTTCACGAGGTTGCGCGGCGCCACGACCGGGGCGACGGTCTTGCGCTGCTGCTCGTGCCGCGGCGGGTCCATGGCGATGAAGTTCTCGATGTAGCTCCCGTCCGGCGAGTCGCCGATGGCGATGGTCGGGAACGAGGAGAACACGTCGTGTGCGGACTCCACGGCGACGATGTCTTGGTACTTCGTGATCGACCAGTAGGGGCCGAAGGGGCTCTCCGCCGTGAAGTGCACCGGATCCTCGCGGCGCAGGCGCGCGAAGTAGGGCCGCCAGGCGTCCTGCTGGTAGAGCCGCGAATCGGAGACGTCGAGCGCCTCGAGGGGCGTGGTCTCCGGATCGGGCAGGGCCCCGGAGGGCAGCTTCGCCTCCCGGCTCTTCAGCTCGGGCATCTCGAACTCGCTCATGCGCTCTCTCCCGTGGGGTGCGGGCGCCCGCCGCGCACCAGACGACCGGGGAGCGCGTCCGTGGGCGCCCCGTCGCGATAGGTGACCTGTCCGGAGACGATCGCCGCGCGATAGCCCTCGGCCTCCTGCATGAGCCGCCGTCCCCCGGCGGGCAGGTCGTGGACCATGCGCGGCGGCTTCAGGCGCAGCGCGTCGTAGTCGATGACGTTGAGATCCGCCTTGTAGCCCGGCGCGAGCACGCCCCGGTCGTGGAGCCCGACCGCCGCCGCCGTGTCCCGCGTGTGCCACTGCACAGCCGTCTCCACGGGCAGGCGCTCGCCGCGCGTCCGGTCCCGGGTCCAGTGCGTGAGCAGGTGCGTACTGAAGCTCGCGTCGCAGATCGTGCCGAGGTGCGCGCCGCCGTCCCCGAGGCCGAGCACCGTGTGCGCGTGCCGCATCATGGCGAGCGACGCCTCGAGGTCGTCGTTCGCGTAGTTCAGGAACGGGAAGTAGAGCAGGGTCCGGCCCTCGTCCTCGAGCAGGAGGTCGTAGGCGAGGGCCTCCGGGCGCACGCCCCGGGCGCGAGCCCGGGCGCCGAGGGAGCGCGACGGGTCCTGCTCGTAGTCCGGCGGGTCGCCGAGCACGTACATCTTCTCGAAGTTCGAGAGCACCGCCTGCATGAACGGATGCTCCGCCTGCGGCCGCTCCCCGAGGAGCCGCTCGCGGAAGGCCGGATCGCGCAGGCGCGCGACCTTCTGCGGCAGCGGCGCGTCGGCGATCTCCCGCCAGGAGGGATGCGCGACGAAGGGATTGAGCGTGGCGTCGAGGCCGAGCATGAGCCCCACGGGCCGGTTCGCCACCTGGGCGCGCACGGGCAGGCCCTCGGCGGCGAGCGAGTCGATCCAGCCGAGGAGCTTGCGCCAGCCGTCCGGCGCCCCCTCGGTCTGGGCCAGCGAGATGGACAGGGGCCGGCCGGACTCGGCGACGAGGCGCCGGAGCATGGCCATCTCCCGGCCCGGGTCCGTGAAGTCGGAGACGAACTGGAGCACGCCGCGGCCCGCGTCCTTCAGGGCCAGGGCGATGGCGAGGAGCTCCTCCTCGGCCGCCGTGAGCGTCGGCGTCGGCTTGCCCTCGCTCGTCTGGTGATTGAGCGTGCGCGAGGTGGTGAAGCCGAGGGCGCCGGCCTCCACGGCCTCCCGGGCGAGACGCGCCATGGCGGCGATGTCCTCGGCCGTGGCCGGCTCCCGGTCGGCGCCCCGCCGGCCCATGACGTAGACCCGCAATGCGCCGTGGGGCAGCTGCGCGGCGAAGTCGATGTCGTGGTGGCGCGCCTCGAGGGCGTCGAGGTACTGGGGGAAGCTCTCCCAGTTCCAGGCCAGGCCCTCCGTGAGCACGACGCCGGGGATGTCCTCGACCCCCTCCATGAGGCGCACCAGCACGTCGTGGTCCTCGGGCCGGCAGGGGGCGAAGCCCACGCCGCAGTTGCCCATGACCGCCGTGGTGACGCCGTGCCAGGACGAGGGCGCGAGGCGCGCGTCCCAGGTGGCCTGGCCGTCGTAGTGGGTGTGGATGTCCACGAAGCCCGGCGTCACCAGCAGGCCGCGGGCGTCGAACTCCTCGGCGCCGCGGCCGGTCACGCGGCCGACGGCCGTGATGGTGCCGCCGTCGATGGCGACGTCCGCCTCGCGCAGCGGCGCGCCGGTCCCGTCCGCGACGGTGCCGCCGCGGAGCACCAGATCGTGCGTGCCGGCCATGGTCTCTCCCCCGATTAATGCACCTGTCTCAGGCGCATGGAGCCTATGCCCGGCCCCCGGGGGGATCAAGCGGCGAGGGGACGGCCCGGGGCGGCTCTGGTACAACCGCCGCGAGGCGGCGGCCGCCGTCCGGAACGGGGGACACGAGGATGGACGGAACGCTCGGGCGCGCGGCGCTCGCCGCGGTGCTGGCACTCCTGCTCGGCGGGTGCGACGGCGAGGCGCCGCCGACCGCTGCGGCACCGACGCCGGCGGACA
>JAZBPF010000448.1:0-4054 GCA_036351515.1 Pseudomonadales bacterium
GCGGCGTCGGACTTCGGTGTGGACGGCCTCGTGAACGTCCCGGACGCGCGCATGGCCCCGGACGCGACGCTCCGCACCAGCTACGCCCGCCAGTCCGTCGTGGACATCTTCGCCCTCGGCTACCAGGCGACCCCCTGGCTCCAGACCACCTTCCGCTACAGCATCTTCGACCCGCGGGACGCGCCCGGCTCCCGGGACGAGCTGAACGACCGCAGCTTCGAGCTCAAGGCCCGGCTGCTCCGCGAGGGGGACGTCGTGCCCCAGGTGGCCGTCGGCATCCGTGATCTCCTGGGCACCGGCGTCTGGGGCGCCGAGTACGTCGTGGCGTCCAAGCGCGTCGGTCCCCTCGATCTGTCCCTCGGACTCGGCTGGGGGCGCCTCGCGGAGCGCGGCGTCGCGGACAACCCGCTGGCGCGCATCGACGAACGCTTCGAGGAACGGGACGCGGAGGTCGGCCGGGGCGGGGAGTTCAGCTTCTCGAACTTCTTCTCCGGCGAGGAAGTCGGTGCCTTCGGGGGCGTGCGCTGGACGCTGCCCCGGCTCGGTGCCTCGCTCCTCGCCGAGTACGACAGCGACGCGCTCCGGCGCGAGGAGGCGCTCGGTTCGATCGACGACCCCTCGCCCTGGAGCTTCGGCCTCGAGTTCGAGCCCGCCCGGGACGTGGAGGTGGGCCTCTCCTGGCAGCACGGGGAGGAACTCGGCCTGCGGGTCTCCGCGCAGCTGCGCACGGACCGCGACGCGGCACCGAAGGCGCCGAACGGTTTCCGCCGGGCGGACCGGAGCGAGGACCGGGCGCCGCGCATCGGTCTGCGGGGCCGGGACTGGTACCTGCGCATGGTCTCCGCCGCCGAGGCCTCCGGACTGCTGGTGCACCGGGGCGAGTTCCTCGATCCGACGACGCTGCACCTCGTCTACGCGAACCGCGACTACCAGTACGAGGCCGACGCGGTCCGGCGTCTGCTCGTGCTCGCCGAGGCCTACGCGCCGAAGGAGACCCGTGTGGTGGTGGTCACGGGCAGCGACGGACCGCACCGGACCCACGCCGTGCGCCACGAGCTCGTCCGCCGGGCCCGCTGGGCCGGGGAGCTCGGGCCGGAGGCCCTCGAGCGGTCGCCGCTGCCGGTGCCCGTGCCCCGGTCCCGGGGCGCGGCGTCCGCCGCCGACGGCCTCCACGTCACGCCCTACCGCTACCCGAACGTCGCGCTGTTCACGGATCTCGGCCTGCGCGCCTACATCTTCGACCCCGATCACCCGCTCCTCTACCAGCTCTTCGCGCGTTTCACGGCGGAGGCCGACCTCGGCCGCGGCTTCGGGGTCACGGCGTCGTGGATGCAGAACCTGTACGACCAGTTCGACCGCATCGAGCGCGGCTCCGACTCGGTGCTGCCGCGCGTGCGCAGCGATCTGCCCCGCTATCTGAAGGAGGGGCCCACGGGCGTCGACCGGCTCGCGCTCACCCACGACGGCATGCTCGCCCGGGACCTGCACTACCGGGCCTTCGCGGGCATCCTCGAGGAGATGTACGCCGGCGCGGGGGCGGAGCTGCTCTACCGTCCCTGGGGGCGCTCCGTCGCCCTCGGCGCGAACCTCGTCGCGGTCCGCCAGCGCGACTTCGACCGCAGCTTCGGCCTGCGCGACTACGAGACCGTGATCGGTCATCTGAGCGCCTACTGGGCCACGCCCTGGCAGGACTTCGACGTCGCCGTGCACGCCGGGCGCTACCTCGCCGGGGACTGGGGCGCGACGCTCGAGGTGCAGCGACGCTTCGCCAACGGCTGGTCCGTCGGCGCCTTCGCCACGCTCACGGACGTGCCCTTCGACGAGTTCGGCGAGGGCAGCTTCGACAAGGGCCTCGTGCTGCGCATCCCCTTCAACTCCTTCACGCAGCGGAACACCCGGGGCGCCTACCGGACCGTGATCCGCTCGATCCAGCGCGACGGCGGGCAGCGTCTCGCCGGCTGGGGCACGGAGCTGTGGGAGCGGCTGCGCGGGACCCATCGGGACCAGCTGGTTCCCTACCGCGCGCGGATGCGACCGTGACGAGCCGGCGCCGTCCGCTGCTGCTCGCCCTCGCGGTGGCCGTCCTCGCGACCGGGTGCAGCTTCCACTCGGGGCAGCTCGAGGCGGCCCGGCGGGCGCTCGCGCGCAGCGAGGGCGGGGTCGACGCGCTCGCGGCCCACGCCTGGCGCGCGAGCTTCCTCGAGCTGCAGACGCGCCTGTACGCCGTCGACGCCGAGGACGGGATCGTCTTCGCGGACCGCTTCGGCACGCGGCTCGGGTTCGACGGCTGGGATCTCGTCGCCGGCGGCGGCCTCCCGAACGCCATCCGCGGCTTCCGCGTCCGGCGCGAGGGCGACGGGCTGCGCGTCCACGAGGTGGACGGACTCGGCAGCTTCGCGGTGATCTGCGACGATCCGCAGCGCACGGCCTGGGGCTGGCGCACGCGCTGCCGGCACGAGACGGAAGCGGCGGTGATTCCCATGGTGCACCGGCTCGTCCTCGACGCCGGGGACCGGATCGTGCGCATCGAGGCGACGATCCTGCCCGGGGCGGCGCCCCTGGTGCTGGAGCGCGAGGACGGCGGGACGGCCGCGCGGACGCGGCACGCGCCCGAGGCCGAACGACTGGAGAACGAGGCATGAGGCAACGGTGGCGCGGGACGTGGGGCACGGTGCTGCGGGGACGCGTGCGGACGGTGCTCTGCCTGCTCGCCCTCGCCGTCGGTGCCGGGGCCCAGGCGCAACCGGCCCTGCTCCAGCAGGTCATGAACATGAGCCCGGCGGAGCGCGAGGCGCTCATGCGCCAGTACGGGATCTCCCCCCAGGACGCGGCGGCGCTGCTCCGGGAGCAGGGCGTTCAGGTGCCGAGCGGCACCGGGGCGCGCGGTGCGGGCGAGGAGGACGAGGCCGCCGGGGGCATGGGCCCCGGCGGCGGCTTCGGTGCCGGGGGCTTCCCGGGGCTGGAGCAGGAGAGCGCGGAGCAGCGCGAGATGCGTCGCTTCCTCATCCTGCAGCAGCTCGAGGATGCCGCGCGGTCGCGCGAGACCGGCGAACTCGGCCCCGTGGAGTACGGCAACCGCTACGGGCTGCAGGTCTTCCGCCGGGAGACGGACGCCGTCCAGGGCCTCGACAACGTGCCCGTGCCCGAGGATTACCGCATCGGCCCGGGCGACGTGTTCCTCGTGAGCCTCTACGGCACCGAGGCGCGCGCGCACCAGCTCGAGGTGCGCCGGGAGGGCTGGATCGACTTCCCGGCGCTGGGCCCCGTCAACGTCGCCGGGGTCACCTTCGCCGAGGCCCGGGAGCTGATCCGGGCGAAGATCGAGGCGGAGATGATCGGCGTGCAGGCGGCGATCACCCTGCAGCAGCTCAAGTCGATCCGCATCGCGGTCACGGGGGAGGTGGAGCGCCCCGGCATCTACGTGGTGCCGAGCCTCGCGTCCGTGATCCAGGTCCTCGCCGTCGCCGGCGGACCCACGGACGTGGGCTCGCTCCGGCGCATCCGCCTCGTGGGCGGGGAGGAGGTCCGCACCCTCGATCTCTACGCGGACCTCGTCTTCGGTGAGGCGGGGGAGATCCTGGCGCTCCGTCCCGGGGACACGCTGCACGTGCCGGCCGTCGAGGGCGCGGCGGAGGTGCAGGGCGCCGTGCGGCGGCCGGCGGTCTACGAGGTGGTCGCGGGGGAGACCCTCGGCGACCTGCTGCGCATGGCGGGCGGCCTCGCCCCCGGCGCCTCCGCGAAGGACGTGGTGCTGCGGCGCTACCGCGGCGACGGGACCCAGGAAGTGAGCGCCGTGAACCTGAGCCGGGGCACCGGAGGGCGCGACACCGCCCTTGCCGACGGCATGCTCGTGCGCGTGCCGCGGGCGTCGGACTTCCGCGAGCGTGTGGTGGAGGTGCGCGGGGAGGTGACGGTGCCGGGGCTGCGTGAATGGCGTCCCGGCCTGCGCCTGTCGGACCTCTTCCCGGACCCGCGCCGGGACCTGCGCGTGGACCGGGCGGACCTGGACATCGGGCTCATCGTCCGCCGGGACCCGGAGCGCCGTACGCTCACC
>JAZBPF010000449.1:0-7673 GCA_036351515.1 Pseudomonadales bacterium
CCGCCGTCCTGCAGCATGCGCTCGAGGAAGTAGTCGATGCTGGTGATGGCGTCGGCGAGCGTGTCCAGGCGCTGCCACTCGGGCACGAGACGCTCGTCGAGGATCTCGTGCACGAGGAAGCGCCGGCAGGCGTCCACGAGGCCCGCGGGCCGGTCGAGGGGCACCACCTGGAGCACCCGCCGCACGGCGGCGAGGGTCTCGGCCACGGGGTCGAGGTGCGCGTGGTCCCACTCGCTGGCGACGAAGTCGACGATCGCCTGCTTCACGGTCTCGAGGGACACCCGCGCCTCGCGGAGCACGGCGGCCTGGGCGTCGGAGAGCGAGCCCGGCATGGTCTCGCCGTCCTCGTCCTCGATGCCCGCCATGCTCATGAGCGCGCTGTCCACGAGGAGCACGGCGCCGGCGATCTCCATCATCGCCTCGTCGTCGATGGTCCCGCTGTGCGCCTGCTGGCGGATCCACGCGGCCTGGCGATCCACGGTCTCCCGCAGCCCGGACAGGCCGACGACGGCGAGGGTGCCGGAGATGCGCTGGAGGTCGTCCCCGAGCGCCGCGAGGGCGTCCGCGTCCTTCGCCGAGCCCCGCACGAACAGGTCGAGGCGGTCGCGCACGGCCCGGAGCTCCTCGTGGAGCGCCCCGGCGACGGTGGCGATGGTGGCGGCGTCGGCGCCGAGCGGAATGGTCTCCGCCGGCTGCTCCCCGGGCGCGGGGAAGGCGCGGCGCAGGGCCAGCAGGCGCGAGGAGTCGCGGTCGGTGGGCTCGGCGATGACCGTCCGCAGCTGCTCGACGAGCTTCTCCGGCGGCCGGGAGGTCAGCGTCGCCTCCGTGGCCTCGACGAGCTCCTTGAGCTGCTGGTCCAGGGCCCGGAGCACCGGGAGCATGGGCGGCACGGGACCGCCGCGCTGGGCGTAGCGTTCCATGGCCCCGGCGGCGAGCCACCAGAGCCGCGCGATCGGCGACGCCGGCGTGACGTGCTCGAGGCGCGTGAAGAGCTTCTCGAAGAAGGGCCAGAGCTTCTCCGGCGGCTGCGCCTTGCGCATGAGCGCGAGCATGGCGCGCTGGTAGCTCGAGCGGAGCTTCCGCACCGCCGCCGGCCCCTTCCCGGAGAGGAACAGGGAGACGGAGGAGGGATCGATCTCCACCACGTCGTCGGCCGCGGCGGCGTCCGCCTCGCCCCGGGACGCACGCAGGCGCTGGATCAGGGGGCGATGGAGCCCCGCGTCGTCGATGCCGCCCTGCTGCACGCGAGCGAGGTGACTCGGCAGCTGGAGGATGCCCTCCATGAGCGCTTCCTGGCCGGCCGCCTCGTCGACGAGGCTGCGGCCGAGGAGCGCCTGGGCGACGGCTTCCATCTCGCCGGCGAGTTCCGCGGCGCCCTCGAGCTCCACCATCTGCAGCGTGCCGTGCACCTGGTGGAGCGCCGTCAGGCACCGACGCGCCAGCGTGATGTCGTCAGGCTGCTCGACGAAGGACTCGAGCGCCTCGCGAGCCCCGCGCAGCGTGTCCTCGATCTCGCCCCGGACCCAGTCCAGGGCCGTGAATCTGCGCGTTTCGCTCATGAGCCGGTACGAACCCGTCCGCAGCCGTCGTCGTCAGTCCCGTCCGTTCAGGCGCTCGCCAGCCGCGCCTGTTCCAGGTCCTCTTCCTCGTCCGCCTCCCGGGCCGGGAAGGCCTGGACGGAGGGCGACCGCGGCTCGGCCGTGGGGGCCGTCTCGGGCAGCTTGAAGCCCTGCACCGAGTGCCGCATCTGCGAGGCCATGGTGGCCAGCTCGCCGATGGAGCGGGCCGTGGCCTCCGTGCTCGCCGAGGTCTGCGAGGTGATCTCCTGGATGACGGTCATGGTGTTGGAGATGTGCCCCGCGGTCGCGGCCTGCTGGCGCGCGGCGTTGGAGATGTTCTGGATGAGCTCGGCGAGGCTCTTCGAGACGCCCTCGATCTCCTCCAGCGCCACGCCCGCGTCCTGCGCGAGGCGAGCGCCCTGGACCACTTCGCTCGTGGTCTGCTCCATGGAGATGACCGCCTCGTTCGTGTCGGTCTGGATCGTCTTCACGAGGGCCGCGATCTGCTTCGTGGCCGCCGAGGCCCGCTCGGCGAGGCGCTGCACCTCGTCCGCCACCACCGCGAAGCCGCGGCCCGCGTCGCCGGCCATGGAGGCCTGGATCGCCGCGTTCAGGGACAGGATGTTCGTCTGATCGGCGATGTCGTTGATGAGCGAGACGATGTCGCCGATCTCCTGGGAACTCTCCCCGAGGCGCTTGATGCGCTTGGAGGTCTCCTGGATCTGGCCGCGGATGCGGTCCATGCCGCCGATGGTGTTGCGCACCACCTCGCCGCCCTTGCCGGCGATCTCCACCGCCCGGTCCGCCACGGCGGCGGATTCGGAGGCGTTCATGGACACCTGGTCGATGGAGGAGGCCATGTCGTTGATGGCCGTCGACGCCCCGGCGATCTCCCGCGCCTGGTGATCCGTCGCCTCGGCGAGGTTCCGCGCCGTACTCTGCGTCTCGTCCGCCGCCGCCGCCACCTGCACCGACAGGCGGTTGATGTCGGAGACGAGGCCACGCATCTGGTCGATGGCGAAGTTGATGGAGTCGGCGATGGCGCCGGTGAAGTTCTCGGTGACCGAGGCGTTCACGCGCAGGTCGCCGTCGGCGAGGCCGCCGAGCTCGTCGATGAGCTGGAGGATCGCCGCCTGGTTCTGCCGGTTCTGCGCCTCCTGCTCCTCGGCGCGGCGCCGGTCGCTGCGGATCAGCACCAGCGCCACGGGAATGGCGAGCACGGTCCCGACCATGGCGAGGAGCAGCCCCGGACTCTCGAAGGGGGACCCCTGGGCGCTGATGGCCCAGCCGAGGCCGGCGAGGGTGGCGAGGCCGAGGACGACGAGGCTCGCCTGCAGCGGCGAGCTCTTGCCTTCGCCCGCCGATCGTCTCGTGGTGTTCATCGTTCTTGCTCCAGTGTCGTGACCGGGTTCAGGCCGCCACCTCGAAGAAGGCGGGTTCCCGGACCAGCGATCTGAGGTCCATCACCCTCCAGGGCCGCCCGGACAGGCGGAATGCCCCCTTCAGGAACCGATCGAGCTGCCCGGGAGCAGGCTCCCGCGGGCGCTCGTCGTACTCCTGCAGTTCGAACTGCAGCATGCCGAAGGACTGCTCCACGAGCAGCCCGCAGAACAACTCTCCGTCCTCGACCACGAGCACGCGCCGCTGGCTCTTCGGCCCCGTGTGTTCGACGTCGAGGTAGACGGCGAGATCGAGCACCGGCAGCAGCCGGCCGCGCACGTTGGCGAGTCCCAGGATCCAGGGCCGCGTGCCCGGGATCCGCGTGAGCGCGTGCAGCCCGAGCACCTCGACCACCTCGCCCACGGCGGCGACCAGGCGCGTGCCGCCGAGGCTGAAGCCCAGGCCGCGCCACTGCTCCGACACCTCGTCCTGGGCGGGCAGCGGCAGCGCATGCGCGACGGCCCCCCGTTCGAGGGCGCGCAGCTGGGTGAAGGCGTCGACGGCGGCCATCGGCTCAGCCCTGCAGCACGCCGTGGACCGAGGCCATGAGATCGGACTCCCGTACCGGCTTCGTGAGGTAGCCCCGGGCTCCCTGCCGCTCGCCCCAGACGCGGTCCGCGTCCTGATCCTTGGAGCTGACGATGATGACGGGGATGTGCCGGGTGTGCTCGGAGCGCGAGATCTGCCGCGTCGCCTGGAACCCGTTGATCTCGGGCATGACCACGTCCATGAGGATCAGGTCCGGCTGTTCGCTCTCGGCCAGCTGCACGCCCTGGCGCCCGGTCTCCGCGCTGATCACGTCGTGACCGTGGCGCCGGAGGATCTCCGCGAGCTGATGCACTTCGGTGGGCGAGTCGTCGACGACGAGTATCCTGGCCATGCTCTCCAACGCTCCGTTGATCGTGCTCCGATGGTCGACCGCCGGCGGTGCCGCGGTCGTCCGCCGAACTGCCGCTCCGCCGCGCGGAGCCCCTGCCTCAGGACGCGACCGCCTGCGGGACCAGCTTGCGGATCGCCCCGAGCAGCTCGTCCCGGCTGAAGGGCTTCGTCAGGTACTGGTCGGACCCGACGATCCGCCCCTTGGCCTTGTCGAACAGGCCGTCCTTCGAGGAAAGCATCACGACCGGCGTGGCGTTGAATTCCTTGTTGTTCTTGATGAGCGCACAGGTCTGATAGCCGTCGAGTCGCGGCATCATGATGTCGACGAAGATGATGGCGGGCTTGCTGTCCGCGATCTTCGACAGGGCGTCGAAGCCGTCGGTGGCGGTGACGACCTCGAAGCCCTCCTTCTTGAGCAGCGTCTCCGCCGTCCGCCGGATGGTCTTCGAATCGTCGATGACCATGACCTTCACGCCGCTTCCGTCGCCAGCCATGCTGCTCTGCCTCGATTCGCCAGGAGTTGCGGAAGGACCGCGCCGCTGCCTCGCAGCGTTTTCATCGGTCCGACCGGGAGTGATTAGCACACCTTGACGGAGTTCACCGTTTTTTCCCCGCCGACGAAGCGGGCCGGGGCACCGCCACCGATGGGAGCGAGGCTCTCCCCCGGAGCCCGGCGCTGCTGCGGCGAGGTGTAACACAGCGTCGAGAGTGCCGCCATAAGCGCTCGCCGCCGCTGGGGTTTTACGCGCCGGGAGACGCGACGAACGGTGCCCGCTCCCTACCCTTGCCGGGTTCCCGGGCCCCGGCTACGCTCCCGGACCCGCCCCCCGACGGACGCACCCATGATCGATCTCGGCATCGTGATGGACCCGGTCGAGCGCCTGCACGTGAAGAAGGACTCGACGCTCGCGATGATCGTCGCCGCCCGGCGGCGCGGCTGGCGCGTGCGCTCTATCCTCCAGCAGGACCTCTACCTGGCCGACGGCCGGGTGCGGGCGCGCATGCACGACATCGACGTGGACCTGGCGGCGACGCCCTTCTGGACCCTCTCCAGCCAGGAGGACCGCCCCCTCGCGGAGCTCGACGTCGTGCTCATGCGCAAGGATCCGCCCTTCGACCTCGAGTACGTCTACTCCACCTACCTGCTGGAGCGGGCGGAGGCCGAGGGGCTGACGGTCCACAACCGGCCGCGCAGCCTCCGGGACTGCAACGAGAAGTTCTACGCGACGAGCTTCCCGGAACTCGGGCCGCCGCTCGTGGTGACCCGGCGCGCGGACCTGCTCCGGGCCTTCGTGGCGGAGCACGAGGACGTGATCATGAAGCCCCTGGACGGCATGGGCGGCGCCTCGATCTTCCGGGTCCGCCGGGGCGATCCGAACCTGTCGGTGATCGTCGAGACGCTGACGGAACACGGCGGGCGCCAGATCATGGCCCAGCGCTACATCCCGGAGATCGTCGACGGCGACAAGCGCATCCTCGTGATCGACGGCGAACCGGTGCCCTTCGCCCTGGCCCGGATTCCGGCCGCCGGCGAGAGCCGCGGCAACCTCGCCGCCGGGGGCCGCGGGGAGGCACGCCCGCTCTCGGCCCGGGACCGGGAGATCTGCGAGACCGTGGCCCCGGCGCTCCGGGAGCGCGGGCTGCTGTTCGTGGGCCTGGACGTGATCGGCGACTACCTCACGGAGGTGAACGTGACCTGCCCCACCTGCATCCGCGAACTCGACGCCCAGTGCGGCCTCGACATCGCCGGGGACCTCATGGACCGGATCGCCGCCGGCCTCACGCGGGAGGCCGCGACGCGGTGACCACCGTCGCCCGCACGCCGGGCCGCGCGGCGGCCGTGGCGCTGGCGCTCGAACCCCGGGAGGAGCGGGTCTCGGCCGCGGACCGCTTTTCCTTCGCCCTGTTCCTGGCGGCGGCCCTGCACGTGGCCGTGGTCCTCGGGGTCGGCTTCACGCTCCCGGATCCGGTCGCGCCGCGGCAGAGCCTCGACGTGACCCTCGCCCGCTTCCAGAGCGAGGCGCCCCCGGAGGACGCGGACTTCCTGGCCCAGGCGGACCAGGAGGCGAGCGGGACCCTGGAGGAGCGCCGAGAGCTCACCACGGACCGGGACGCGCCCCTGGACGATCCCTCCGTGCGCGCCGCCGCGGAGCCGACGCCGCCGCCGGCGTCCGCGCCGCCGCCCACCCCGGAGACCGTGGCCCGCGCCGGCGAGGCCGAGGCCCCGGCGCCGGAGACGGAGGCCACCCCGCAGGCCGAGGCCCCGTCCCCGGGCAGCGACTTCCTGCTCCGCCACGCCATGGACCTCGCGAGCCTGGACGCGCGCCGGAGCAGCGAGGTGCAGACCGACGCCCGGGGGCGCCGCGTGCGCCGGCTCACGAGCGTGTCCACGCGGACCGCCGTGGAGGCCGCCTACCTGCAGTCCTGGCGGCGGAAGGTGGAGGCGATCGGCAACCTGAACTATCCCGCCGAGGCCCGGCGCCGGGGCCTCGAGGGCGACCTGCGGATGCTCGTGGAGATCGACGCCCGGGGCGAGCTGCTGGAGGTGCGCATCCTCGAGTCGTCCGGCTCCGACGTCCTCGACCAGTCCGCCCTGCGCATCGTGCGCCTCGCGGCGCCCTACCTGCCCTTCCCGGAGTCGCTGCGGGCGGAGACGGACGTGCTCCAGATCATCCGCACCTGGCAGTTCCGTCGCCGGGGCTTCGGCAGCGACTGAGGCTGCCGCCGGCCTCGCATCGCCGACTCCGTCGGCTTCCCACCGGCGCCGTGGGAAGCGCACGCCGTGCGCGATCCGGCGTCGGCGACGCCTCGACGTGCCCCGTCGCGGACGGCGGCCGCTCGTCGCGGGAGGCGCGGCCGGCGGCGGGGCGCAGCAGCCGGCGCCCTCGCTTGTGCGCCGCGAAGGGCCGCTCCTATGATCGGCCCATGGAGACCTGCCTGCGCCACCACTTCCTGCTCGCCATGCCGGGGCTCGCCGGAAGCTACTTCGGCGAGACCATCACCTACCTCTGCGAGCACAACGAGGACGGGGCCTTCGGGCTCACGGTCAACCGTCCGCTCGCCGACGTGGTGCTCGGCGACCTCCTCGAGCAGCTCGAGATCGAGGGGCCCTCCCACCGCACCGCCCCGGTGCTCGAGGGCGGCCCGGTCCAGCGCGACCGGGGCTTCGTGCTGCACACGGACGACGTGGTGGTGGACGCCTCCCTGCGCCTGCCCGACGGCCTCGCCCTCACCACGGCGCGGGAGATCCTCGTGGCCATCGCCGACGGCGAGGGGCCGGAGCAGTTCCTCGTGTGCGTCGGCTACGCCGGCTGGGGCGCCGGGCAGCTCGACGCGGAGATGGGCGAGAACGCCTGGCTCTCCTGCCCGGCCCGGCGCGAGATCCTCTTCGAGGTGCCCTTCGAGCAGCGCATCGACCGCGCCGCCGCGACCCTCGGCATCGACTTCCGCCTCATGAGCGGCGAGGCCGGCCACGCCTGATGGCCGCCTCCGCCGACGCGCCTGCGGGGACCCGCCCCCGTGTCGCCCTCGGCCTCGACTTCGGCCTGCGCTGGATCGGCGCCGCCACGGGGCAGACCGTCACCGCCACGGCGAGCGCCCGCGGCGCCCTCCGGGCGCGCGACGGAGTACCCGACTGGGACGCCCTCGCACGCCTCGTCGCAGAGTGGGAGCCGGACGTGATCGTCGTCGGGCTGCCGCTCAACATGGACGGGACCGAGAGCGAGATGAGCCGGCGCGCCCGGCGCTTCGGCAACCGCGTCGCGGCCCGCACCGGCCTGCCCGTGGCGTTCCAGG